>JARRQD010000195.1:0-7134 GCA_037382205.1 Candidatus Thiodiazotropha sp. | reverse complement strand
ACCAAATCTGCATGCCTATGTTGTTTGGGCCGCTGACGCTTATCAATATTTATTTCCCCGGTCCTTATGTGCGTATTTATCGTGATAGATCACATAGCGCTCCAGATCGTTATGCTTATATTCCCAGATCCTATCACTGAGTCTGTCGAGCTTACGGGTCAAACGTTTGAACTCTATTCTAGATAGATATCCATCCTCCCGATACTCCCGTGATAACCTACTTATTTTCCGATGTTTTTTCTTTAAGTGCTTACTCTCTTTATGAGTTAGGCTATGCCGATCGATAGCATGCTGGATGCGCTGATATTGTCGATTTATACGATGCTCAATTCTATCCTCCCTGTCATGATCGCAATAGCTTTGACGATCGGCCAATACAGGGCTTGCAATAACCAGACTCAGTGCTGAAGCTGTAACCAATTTATAGATTGCGTTCATCGGATGACTCCTGTGATCTTTTTGGTTGATTTCAAATTCAGCTTAATCCGGACTAACTGAACGGAAACTGAACAGACCGGAGACCCTGCGGTTTCAGTGACCCATGCCTCAGTGGCGATATCAGATTGAAAGAGTACTAGTGTACTGGGCAACTATTCGATATCCTTTTTCTATGAGATTGTTAGATTTGGTACGGAGAATCCGCAAGATAGACTAGGATCGTGAACTCGCATGAATTACTCTTCGCTCTCATTTCTATTTATTTGTCTAATCTGTGTCACTATGAGCGCTTACTCTGAGGTCAGATATGTCACAGATGAACTCAATCTCTCACTTTATGAAAAGATCAACTCGAAAGGAAAACTCCTGAAACGCCTTAAAAGCGGCACACAACTGGATTTACTTCGTGAACAAGGGTTGTTTGCTAAAGTTCGAACACAGGATGGTACCGTTGGCTGGACCAAGGCTGGATTTTTGATCGATTCCAAACCTGCCCGAGCCCTGGTGATCGAGCTAACCGCTGAGAATGATCAGCTGAAGGAGAGTTTGAAGCTTAAACAGGAACAGATCAGTGAGCATGAAAAATTATTGCAGAAACTGAAAGAGCAGGAGCAGCAGGCCAATTCAGAGCTACAGGGTCAACAAGAGAATTCACAGGGCATGGCTGCAGCTCTGGATCGAATTCAGCGGGAAAATGAGAGTCTTAGGGCACAGCAAGGGCACTTTGGCAATATGGTTCCAGTAAAGTGGGCTCTGGTTGCCGCCGGTATTACCTTCTTATCGGGCATAATTGCAGGCGTAGCCCTGTTCGACTATCGCAGCCGCAGACGCCATGGCGGCTTTAGAATCTACTGAACGATCAGATTTCGATCGCGTACTTCTTCATTCTGTAGAGCAGTGTATCCCGTGTAAGACCTAGCAGACGAGCCGCCTTACTGCGGTTACCCAAAGTTTTCGAGAGTGCCTGCTCAATCAGGTCTGCTTCCAGTTGATCCATGCTGAGCCCCTGTTCTGGCAGAACAAAATTTCCTTCCTGGCCATGACTCTGCTTTTTCTGGCTACGAAATTCATTGGGTAGATTTTCCACCTCAACCCTTCTACCTGAAAAGAGAATCAACATGCGTTCTGCAAAATTCTTCAGCTCACGCACATTGCCAGGCCAGCGATAGGCGTTCAAGACCTTTAAAACCTGCCGGCTATAGAGAGGTGCACGCAGGTTGTAGCTTTTTGACAGCTCGGCGGTGAGACCACTCAGCAGCAGTTCAATGTCACCCGCGCGCTCGCGCAGAGGGGGGATCTCCAAGGGAACCACATTCAGACGATAGTAGAGGTCGCTTCGAAATGTGCCCTCATCAAGGGCTTTGGAGAGATCCCGATTGGTCGCGGCAATAATGCGTACATCAACCCGTTGGTTGTTGGCCCGCCCAACCATCTGGCATTCACCCGTCTCAAGAAAACGCAGAAGTTTTGACTGTACGCTCAATGGTAACTCACCGATTTCATCCAGAAATAGGGTCCCACCCTGTGCGGCTTGAACCTTGCCTAGACTGTCTGAGGTTGCTCCGGTATAAGCCCCTTTGCGATGACCAAACAGCTCGCTCTCAGCAAGCTGAGTTGGCAGTGCAGCGCAATTCACAGTAACGAAAGGTTTGCTGAAACGACGGCTATTATGATGAAGCGCCTGAGCCAACAGCTCTTTTCCAGTGCCACTTTCACCGGTCACCAATACGGTTGCATCGGTTGCCGAGACAATGCGCATGGCACGAAGCAGGGTTTGAAATTCTGGGGCCTTTCCGATCATATCCTTCTCCTCTACAAGCGGACATATTCTAAAACACTTTTACCGCGAGGAAAATAGCAACAGCCAAACAGGCTAAAGTGGCTAAAAATTACTGATATTGGTCACATTTGTATCGATAACGCTGAGAACACCTAGAGCTTTCGATCTCTAATTGTAGAGTTCGCGAACAATCTCCAGAAAGCGCTTCGCCTGGGGGGATAGAAACTTACCTCTTCTGAGGACAATCCCATAACTCCGATCGGGAAAGTATTCTCCCAGAGGTATGGTTGCCACTTGCTCTTCACCGGTCAGGCAGACATCGGTGACGATCGAGATACCGAGACCAATCTCGACATACTTCTTGATCACTTCCCAGCCCCCCGCCTCAAGGGTCACGTTATAACTGGCATTGTGTTGCTTGAACACCAGATCAACCATCCTCCAGGTACTCAGATGGTGCGGCGGCAGAATCAATCCATAAGGGCTGATGTCATGCAGCCGTATTTGCTCTTTTTTGGCCAGTGGGTGATCCTTGGGCGTTATCAGTACCGGTGCATAGTTGACCACCGGCTGGTAGGTAACATCATCCGGAATTTCCAGCATTGAACCAATCGCCAGGTCGGTCTCATCCGCTCTGAGCATGGCCATACCGTCACGACCTGTAACATTGTGCAGTTTCACCCGAATACCAGGGTATCGCTCGGCAAAGCGACGAATCGGTTCAGGCAGAATATAGAGAATGGTGGATTCACCGGCGGCGATATTCAATTCACCACTCTCCAGTTTTCCGCAGGAAGCGGAGAAGGTCTCCTGAAGCTTATCCATTCCCTCGACGAGAGGCTGTGAAAGCTTATACAGGGTCTCCCCTTCTGGGGTGAGTTTGATCTTTGGCCCCCGTCTTTCAAACAGCACAGTTTCAAGCTCTCGCTCCAACGCCTGGATCTGCAGTGAGACTGTGGGCTGACTCAAATAGAGTCTTTCAGCCGCTTCACTGATCGATCCTGTTTGAGCGGCATGACAAAAGGCCCTGAGCTGTTTCAGTCTGTTTTGTTTATAATGAATCTGTGGGGTACCGGCCATATTTGTCACTCAAAGCATTAATATTTCCAATACTAGATGGAGAGTACGTTAATATCAACAATAAATACATACTTCGCTTATCGCAGCAGCCCCATTTGAGTGCAACATTTCTCTCGTAGACTTAAACATTCCTGAAAAGTGATCAGCAAAAGAGGTCAATATGACACAACCAGAACAGACACAAGATTCCATGCATCAGTTGCTCAAGCAAGGACAGATCGAGGCCTTCAACCAACGACGCGCCGCTGGAGAAGCGTGCAATCTGGTGGGTGCAGACCTGCGCGGTGCTGACTTGAGGAACCTGGACGCCAAAGGTTTGAACATGGCGGATGCCTATCTACGGCACGCCGATCTGCGAGGTGTCGATTTACGGCAGACAATCCTCGAAGGCGCCAGCATCAACAGTGCTAAGATCTCAGGAACCTATTTTCCGGCCTCGATTTCGGCCGAAGAGATTACCCTGTCGCTGGTACATGGCACCCGGCTCAGGGTCGGCTGACGGATCAATTCTCGGAATCGAGTTGAGCGAGAATATTTCTCGCCACCATGCGCTGATCTGTATTGCCATCCTGAAGAATTTCATAGAGCAGTTTCCGGGCCTGCTCCACATCCCCAGACGCACGGAATTGCTGTACCTGCTGCAGCTTGACCTCTAGTGGGTCCTGGGTCGAAGCAGATTCAGGCGAATCGTCCTCCTCATCGGCTTCAATGGCATCCAGCTCCGCTTCCATTTCATCATCGGTCATGGGCACAAATCGATCGGGATCAACATACGCCTGGGCGGGATCGATATCACTGCCAACTGCTGGCTCAGTCGTCTCCAGCGGCGACTCCTGATCCACTTCACGCGCCACAGCAGCGGCGTCGGCATCATCCTCTGGTTTACGCATAAATCCCTTTGAAAAGATAACCCCCAACTCGAACAGCACCCACATGGGGAGCGCCAGCAGGGTTTGGGAGATCACATCCGGCGGGGTGAGAAACATCCCCAGGATGAAGGCGCCAACAATCACATAGGGACGTTTATGACGCAGCTTATCCGGTGTGGTAATGCCAAGCCAGACCAGGATGATGGTGGCGATAGGAACTTCGAATGCCACCCCGAAGGCGAAAAACAGGGTCATCACAAAATCAAGGTAACTGCCCATATCGGTGGCCACTTCCACCCCCTCCGGGGCGGTTCCCGCCAGGAAGGTAAAGACCAGGGGGAAGACCACAAAATAGGCGAACGCCATACCACAATAGAACAGCAACGTGCTTGAGACCAGCAGTGGCACCACCATACGCTTTTCATGGCGATAGAGTCCTGGCGCCACAAAGGCCCAGAACTGAGAAAGTATGAATGGTATGGCGATAAAGATCGCCAACTGCAGACTGAGCTTGAAGGGGATCAGAAATGGGTCGATGGGTTTGGTGGAGATCATGCTGCTGCCTTCCGGCAGGGCAGCGCGCATCGGCCCGGCGATCGCACTGTAGAGATCGTTGGCAAAGGGAAACAGTATGGCGAAGACCACCAGAACGGCCAAAACCATACGTAATACCCGGTCGCGCAGTTCGATCAGGTGCGAAACCAGTGGTTGCTCTTGATGAGTGGTATCTGGTGAATTAAGCGCCGACATCTATTCTGCTTGATTCGGTTTTTTAAGCGCTGAGGCCTGTGTGGGTTCCAGCTCATCCTGAGCCGCTTCGATCTGGCTCTCTGTTCGCTGCTTGAACTGATTCAGATCCTGCTTCGTCTCTTCCACTATCTCATGCACAGGGTTGGCCATTTTGGCCTGCTTTTCAAGGATCTCTTTCAGCTCTTCCGCTTTCATCTCCTGGTCGATATCAGCCTTCACTGTGGCAATGAAACGGCGACCACGGCCCAACCAATGGCCGGTGGTGCGGGCCACTTTAGGTAGACGCTCAGGACCAATGACGATTAATGCAACCAGTGCAATTATCGTCAGTTCCCAGAAACCGACATCAAACATATTGTGCTCTGCTCAGCTGTTGGAATCGGTACAGGGATTACTGCTTATCACGCTCTTTCGAGGTGATTTCGCCATCCACAACGGTTCCAGATTCGGACTTTTCGATCTGCTCATTGGCCTTGGGAGGCTCTTTCTCGCCATCTTTCATGGCGCCCTTAAAGCCTTTGATGGCGCCACCCAGGTCGGAACCGATGTTTTTTAGCCGTTTGGTTCCGAACAACAGCAGGACAATCGCCAGAATAATCAACAACTGCCAGATACTGATACCACCAAAACCCATAATTTTCTCCACCTCCGGCTTAGCCGGTTTATTTCAATGTTGCGCGCTATTAAACCTGATCAGAGACAACGCGCATAGTTTTATTGATACACACAGCCCTGTGATGATACCTAAGAGTGCGCACTCATACTATTAAACAGGCTAGGATTTTTTTCGCTGGGCCTTCTCTTCGAGCCCGGAAAGTCCAAAGCGCCGTTGCAGCTCCTGCAGTACCAGCTCCGGTCCCAGCCCCTGATGGGCCAGCAGAACCAGGGTATGAAACCACAGATCGGCAGTCTCATAGACAATTTTGTCCGCATCTCCGTCTTTCGCCGCCATTACCGTCTCGGTCGCCTCTTCACCGATCTTTTTCAGGATCGCGTCGAGCCCTTTATCGTAGAGCCTGGCCACGTAGGAGCTATCCGGCGCCGCCTGTTTGCGCGCTTCGAGTACCTGCGCCAGTTGTTGCAGTAGATCGCTCATCGCTCAGCTCACTTATAGATCTTTTTGGGGTCTTTCAAAACCGGCAGTATCTCCTGCCACTGATCGCCCTGCAATTCCCGGAAGAAGCAGTTATGCCTTCCTGTATGACAGGCAATCCCCCCTTTTTGCTCAACTTCCAGTAATACCACATCCCCGTCACAATCGAGGCGGATCGTATGGACCACCTGCTGATGCCCCGACTCTTCCCCTTTATGCCAGAGTTTTTTTCTCGATCTGGACCAATAGACAGCGTGACCGGTTTGCTGGGTCAGGCTCAAGGCCTCCTCATTCATCCAGGCCACCATCAAAATCTTGCCGCTACCCCGCTCCTGGGCAATCGCCGGCACCAGTCCGTTGTGATCCCATTTAATCTCGTCTAGCCAACTCATTGGCGCACCTCGACACCCTGCTGATGCATAAACTGCTTGGCTTCACCGATGGAGTACTCCGCAAAGTGGAAGATACTGGCGGCCAGTACCGCATCAGCCCCGCCTTTTTTGACCCCATCCACCAGGTGTTGCAGCTCTCCGACGCCACCGGAGGCGATCACTGGAATCGGCACGGCTTTAACGATCGCCCGGGTCAGCTCATTGTCGAAACCGATCTTGGTGCCATCACGATCCATGCTGGTGAGCAGAATCTCGCCAGCACCGTAGTCGCTCATGCGCTGCGCCCATTCGATGGCATCCAGGCCGGTAGGTTTGCGTCCGCCGTGGGTGAAGATCTCCCATTTCAAGGGCTCACCCTCGCCACTGACCTTTTTCGCATCGATCGCCACCACGATACATTGGGAGCCAAATCGATCGGTCGCCTGCTTGACGAACTCCGGGTTGAATACCGCGGCGGTGTTGATGGCGACCTTATCCGCTCCGGCGTTGAGCATTCTGCGGATATCCTCTTCGGTACGTATCCCGCCACCGACCGTCAAGGGAATGAAGACTTCACTGGCCACCTGTTCGACCACATGAACGATGGTCTCTCGATCATCCGAACTGGCGGTGATATCAAGGAAGGTGATCTCATCGGCACCCTCGTCGTTATAGCGTCGCGCCACCTCTACCGGATCACCGGCATCCCGTATATCGACAAACTGAACCCCTTTGACCACCCGTCCTGCATCG
>JARRQD010000194.1:0-8501 GCA_037382205.1 Candidatus Thiodiazotropha sp. | reverse complement strand
GACTTTTGAACACCGTTTCTGCAGCGAATCTCCAACATGTCGAAACTTGCCATATCCAAAGTGGTGCACTGAGCGGGTGCTGCGCTTGCGGAGGGTGTCATAGCGCAAACAGTCGCCGGTGGCGCCGCGCAGTCGGCAGTAGCATTGGCGTTGGCATCGGAATAAGAATTTGCAGCTACACCAAGTCGGTTGGCTCTCATTCGGTCAGCCAGAGAGGCGCTAAGATCAATTGCCCTGGATCGATAGTCCGCGTTACTGGCCCCCTGCAGTGCGGTGACTTGAAGAGACGCGATTCCAAGTAGCCCGATACCAATGATCACTGCCGCGATAAGCACTTCGACCAGCGTCATACCTTTCGATCTGTTGAAAGGTGATTGAGGGTGACTGTAACTCATGGGCAGGCTCCGGCGTCGGCTGATTTGATATAAGGGCGTCCGGTTAGGCTTAGGCATATTCTGCTTTTGACAGTTCCATCATAAATGATATCTATGGATTGAGCGCTACCCAGGCTGGCTCTACCGCGGGCATTGTAAGTGATATCATTACCATCAATGGCGATATTGTCATTGTCTACTGTATGGCTGAGCAGATTGGTATCATCTTGCATATTAACCTGCCATCCATCAGTTGATGGTTCCAGTGATACCGGCTGATCTTCCTGTCTGATGGCTTCGCTGCGAGCCAGCAGTAACGCGCTCAATAGTTCATTGCTTGTCGTGGATACGGCATTTCTTTCGGTCATGCTTTCATAGGAAGGGATGGCGATAGCAACTAGTATCGAGCCAATAGCAAGTGCCATGACGAGCTCGACAAGCGTGAAGCCTTTTGTTCCTTTCATGTTTAAACTCCGACTATTCTGGTACTTAGATTAGAATACCTTGGTTGTGTATGACATACCGTTTGTCGGTATTAAAGACCCTTACATCGAGAAATGATAATTTCTCACTGAGAAATGAATTTAATTCCTGAGGTTTGAGGGCTTTTATTGTTCGCAGTCAATATGTTGTGGGGCACTGGGGCAGTAAGTAGTTGTCATTGAACAGCCGCTACTTTAGAAGCGATTTCGGTAGAGCAAACACCACCTCTTCAGATTTGCCCTGGGTCTCAACGACCTTTTCCGCACCCCATTTTCTCAATTGCTCTATGACGCTTTCGACCAAAACCTCTGGCGCTGAAGCCCCAGCGGTGACGCCGATAGCATTTTTACCGATCAACCAGTGTTGATGAATATCGTGGGCGCCATCGATCAGATAGGCGGGTGGGCCATGCTTTTCGGCAATTTCCCTTAGCCGGTTTGAGTTGGAGCTGTTCGGTGAGCCGACAACCAGCACCAGGTCACAGCTTTTTGCCAGCGCCTTGACCGCGGTTGGGAAAGCGCTGTTGCAGCGCTTTGATGATCTGTTGCGTGTCATCCATCGACAGGGTGGTCTGGGTGACAAAGGCGATTTTATCGGCGTTATCAATCTGCAGTTGCTTAACATCCTTTGTGGTAACCACAAGGTGGATATGGGGTTTTTCATCCTCCTGGGTGCACTGACCCATGGTGCCTTCGACCTCAGGATGGCCTCTGTGGCCGATCAGGATGACCTCATAACCATCCCGGCAGCGACGGGCGACTTCCATGTGTACTTTGGTCACCAGGGGGCAGGTCGCGTCGAATACTCTGAGCTGTCTTAATTTTGCCTCTTCACGCACGGCTTGTGAGACCCCGTGTGCACTGAAAATGACCGTATTTCCATCGGGTACATATTCGAGCTCGTCAACAAAGATGGCGCCTCTTTCCCGCAGACTCTCGACCACGAATCGGTTGTGCACGACTTCATGCCGTACATAGATCGGGGCTCCCAGCTGGTCGAGGGCCCGCTCAACGATTTCGATGGCCCGGTCTACCCCGGCACAGAATCCCCTTGGGTTGGCGAGTAAAATTCGTTGCATAGTGTTATTCCACTGCTTCGACGCTGATGATGGATACTCGGTATTGGAAGGTCTTGCCGCTCAGTGGGTGGTTGAAATCAACCAGTAACTGCTCATCTCTGAGCTCAATAATGGTGCCTGCAAGCTCCTCACCCTGTTGACTGGCAAAGGCGACGACCTGGGATTCGCTTAATGGCATATCCTGGGGAAAATCAGATCGTTTGAGCCAGTGGATCAGGTCTTCATCAGGCGGACCATAGACCTCGTTGCCGGAGACCTCCAGTGTCTGCTCATCACCGGCCTGTAAGCCGAGCAGGGCGTACTCGAGCAGTGGCTCCATAGTGCCATCCCCAAGGGTGAATGTCAGTGGTGACTCCTGGTAGCTGGAGAGCACTTCTGTGCCGTCGTTCAAAGCCAGGGAGAAGTGCATTGTCACCCGGCTGTTCGGGGCGATTCTAAGAGGCGCTGGATTCATTGGTATGAGTGGATTCTAGTGTACTGTCTGGTAATTGGCTAGGTTGCTTAGTTGCGGCCGTGTCAGGGCTCTTTCAAGTCGAGCTGGTGCGCTTCTGCCCAGGCATTTGTTCTGCGGATCACCTGCAAAAGCCTCAACCATGGCTTGCATCAGAGCCTTTGCATCCAGTGTTTGTCCGCTGATGGTCTGTTGTAGTTGAGCGCCACCGATTTCACCGACTCCAATCAATACGATCTCTCTATTTGAATTTGACATGCCCTGCCTGCTTCGAATGGTCTATGAGTGCTCGCATCATAGCGGATTTGCAAAATTTTTTTAACGGACTAACATTATGTTAATCATTAGGATTAATAAAGGTATATATTACTATGAATAATAAAGAAATATTGCCAGAAGATGGATTGCCCGTATACGATGTTGAGGAGATGTCTCTGCTGGATGCCATGATCCTTCTTAAACACAGTGAGCAGGGCAAGGGGCAGTCCACCATTGAGCGGGCCATCGAGCGGCTCAATCCTGCTTACAAAAGTGCTCAGGTTGATTCTTCCCGAGCGGCATCTGGACGATAGCGGCCAAGCGATCTAACTGCAGATTGATTCAGTCTGTTCAGGTATCGGCCGATCCGCTGGCTGAAAGGTCGTTAATGGTGTTCTTGCGTTCAGCGCAAATACAAATCCCCGGCCTCATTTGTCAATGTTTCTGATTGGTCGCTTTTCCATGTTTTATTACTCAAGTTTCAGAGTTCAAATCTAGACGGAAGCCAATTTAAATCATTGCGCTGGATGCCTTATTTTTACCGTCATCCCAGATATCGACAGCTACTAATGGCAGATGAACCCATCGCGCCATAACGATATGCCTGAGAGTTGAGATTGCGTAGGATGCGGTGAGCTCGACTCGTCAGAGCGCATCGTCGGGTTGATACTGAAGTAGAGGTGCGTTCGCAGAGCTATCATCCTAAAAAAATCAGTTGACCGCACCATTCTAATAGCAGGTGTTTGATTATGATGAAAATCGCTCCGATGGTTATGGTCATCTACTGGGTGAATCACGCTACAGCTTGAATTGCACGCTTGCACCACCACAAGCGCACCCTTCACGCTGTCCAACTGATCTTTTTAGGATCATTAGCCAGGATAGTGAATTCCCAGTTATGATAGACCGTTTTATTGCCTCTATTTCATGCTCTAACCTGATATTGAGGATTCTCCTGTAAGAGGGTAAATATGCCAAATAGTGGTAGCAACATCGGTTTTGTCTCGCTCGGATGCCCAAAAAACCTGGTGGATTCAGAGCGTATACTCAGCCGCTTACGCGCCGAAGGTTATCAGCTGATTGGCAGCTATGAAGAGGCCGATCTGGTGATTGTGAATACTTGTGGCTTTATCGATTCTGCGGTGGAAGAGTCGTTGGACGCGATTGGTGAGGCACTGCAGGAGAATGGCAAAGTGATTGTCACCGGCTGCCTGGGTAAGGATCAATCAAAAATCAGATCGGCCTACCCAAAAGTGCTGGCGGTAACCGGTCCCCACGCCTATGAGGATGTGTTGGAGGCTGTCCATCAGCAGTTGCCAGCACCCCATGATCCCTTCACCAGCCTGTTGCCTCCCGAGGGCATCAAACTGACGCCCAGACACTATGCCTATCTCAAGATCTCCGAAGGGTGCAATCACAGCTGTAGTTTCTGCATTATCCCAGATCTGCGTGGGCCACTGGTGAGTCGCCCGTTTGGCGAGGTGATGCAGGAAGCCGAGCGGCTGGTCGAATCCGGTGTGCGTGAGCTGCTGGTGGTATCCCAGGATACCAGTGCTTATGGGGTGGATCTGAAATATCGGCCCGATTTCTGGCAGGGTCGCCCGGTGAGTTCAAAACTGAAAGATCTGGCTGCTGCGTTAGGTGAATTGCAGGCCTGGGTGCGAATGCACTATGTCTACCCCTATCCCCATGTGGATGATCTGATACCGTTGATGGCAGAGGGGCATATCCTGCCCTATCTTGATATGCCGCTGCAGCATGGCAATCTTCGCATCCTTAAGCAGATGAAAAGACCGGCGGCGAGTGAAAAAGTGCTCTCAAGGATAGCTCGCTGGCGTAGAAGCTGCCCCGATCTGACTTTGCGGAGTACCTTTATCGTCGGATTTCCCGGTGAGACTGAGCAGGAGTTTGCCGATTTGTTGGCATTTCTTGAGGAGGCGCAGCTTGATCGAGTCGGCTGTTTTGCCTACTCCCCGGTGGATGGGGCAGCTGCGAATCAGTTGCCTGGGGCGCTGCCTATTGAAGTCAGAGAGGAGCGGCAGGCCCGTTTTATGCAGGTTCAGGCTGAAATTAGCCGCCAACGGTTACAGGGCAAGGTGGGCCAAGAGATGGTTGTTCTTATTGATGAAGTCAATCAGAAACAGGCTATCGCTCGCAGTTCAGCGGATGCGCCGGAGATCGATGGGCGGGTATTCATTCCAGGGGGATGGGAGTTGCAGCCGGGAGACTTTATTCGCGTGAAAATCACCGCGGCTACAGCCCACGATCTACAGGCTGAGCCTGTGGATGTGGATGAGACTGAGGTCGACTAAATTGGCGCATCCATGCGCCATGCCAACATTCGGTGGGGCAAATCTACTGATTTGAATGAGATCAGAATGCAGAGCCGCTGCTTTTACCCATTTTCTTCAGAATTATCGCCAATGGACAGAAACCTGTGAAAGCGGACTGAAGCAGATTGATGCCGACAAAGGCGGTAAAGTACAACCAATAGGGGTGGTGGTAGTGAGAGAGCACTACGCTCAACAGAATTGCAAAGCCGGCAAAGGCGAGCACAATACGGTCAATATTCATGAAAAGGCCTCTAAACTGTATGTATTGATCAGTCAAATACCGTTCGTATGGTGTGGCGTTAAACGGCGTAGAGGATCGTGAGCGTGATTGCTACGATCAAAAGTGGACGCTATATTAGCACTATCTAATATTAAGTCAAGAGATCACTGAATCATGGCCTGCAATAAGACAGATCTGTTGAGACAGAATCGGCTGGTTGCCCAGTTGCTGGCCCATCCCGGCTGCTTTGGTCATGGGATTGAGTCGATTGAACATATCGAGACTCACATCTCCCACCTGCTAATGATCGGGGGTTTTGTCTACAAGATAAAGAAGCCTCTGAATCTTGGATTTCTCGATTACTCCAGCTTGGAAAAGCGTCGTTTTTACTGCCAAGAAGAGGTGCGCCTCAATCGGCGTTATGCCGCGCCGCTTTATGTGGGTGTTGTGAGCATAGGGGGGGCTGTGGATCAGCCAGTGATTGATGGTCAGGGTGAGCCATTGGAGTATGCGGTAAAGATGCGCCGCTTTCGCCAGCAGGATCTGTTTGATCAGCTGACTCTGGAACCTCAGCTCATCGACCGGTTGGCGCTGATGGTGGCACATTTTCATCAGCGTGCCGACTCGCTCCCAGAGCCATCGCAAGATGGCGTTGAGCAAGTGGTCGAGCCGATGCAGGAGAATTTTCAGCTGATTCGAGCACTCAAACAGCCGCTCCTGGAAATTGAGCGTCTCAACTCATTACAGAGCTGGACCGACTATCAGGTAGAACAACTTCGGGAACTGATTGAGGAGCGCTATCTGAGTGGTTCAATCAAAGCGTGTCATGGGGATCTCCATCTGGGCAACATCGTCCTCTACAAGGGCCAGATTACCCCTTTCGATGGTATCGAATTCAATCCGAAGCTGCACTGGATCGATACCCTCAGTGATGTCGCCTTTCTACTGATGGATCTCCAACATCGAGGACTGCATCCGCTGGCGGATCGACTACTGAATCGATATCTAGAGGAGACGGGGGATTATGCCGGCCTGCCTCTGCTCAGGTTCTATATGCTCTATCGTGCCATGGTGAGAGCCAAGGTCTGCGCCATTCGAGTCTGCCAGCCGGATCTTTCAGCTGATGACCAGAGGCGTCACCTGGAAGCTTATCAGAGTTATCTCTCTCTGGCGGAGACTCTGATTTGTCATCCTCCCGCATCACTGCTGATCACACATGGGCTTTCAGGGGTAGGCAAAAGTACAATCAGCGGACAACTTGCCGAACAGTTGATGGCAATCAGGATTCGTTCGGATGTCGAGCGGAAGCGACTCTATCCGGTCGACTCAGTTGACGAAGCTAAAGAGCGCGCTGCTCGCTACACGCAGCAAGCAACAGAGACAACCTATCACCATCTGGCCGGTATTGCCGCTGGACTGCTGCATGCGGGTTTCTCGGTGATTATCGATGCAACCTTTCTTAAAGTGTGGCAGAGAGCTATCTTTCATCGGCTTGCCAAGGAGCTCCAGGTGCCTCTACTGATTCTGGATTGTCAGGCTTCCCGGCTGCTGCTGCGAGATCGGATAACAGCCAGGCAACAGCAGGGTGTGGATGCTTCCGAGGCGGATCTATCTGTGTTGCAGCACCAACAGCTTAGTGCGGATCCGCTGACAGCAGAGGAGAGCCAACAGGCTCTGGTTATCGAGAGTGAGACTTTTCCTCCGCCAGGTTTTCTTGCGACCGTATTGCAGCATTTGATGAGATAATCACACGCCACTCAAATTGATGAGGTTGCTATGCGTTTCCCGCTACTCAAGGTTGGTCAAAAGTTCCTCTATCAGGAGCAGCGATATTGTAAAACAGGGCCTATGACTGCTTCACATGAAGAGAGTGGTAAGCCGTGTATGATCCGGCGTTCTGCTGAGGTTACATTATTGGATGATCATGGTGAGCGGCGACAAACCATACCGGATCAATTTAGTAGAGACCAGGTGTTATCACTTTTACAAGCTTATAAAAGTGAATTGAAAACAGGGCTGAATGATGCCTTCGGCGCAACCGGGAGTCTGTCCCCTGCTGAAGTATTACAGATTGTAGAGGAACACGATGTGCGGGCCGTTTTTGCTCAGCTCAATCTGTCAGAGGTTTCATGAGATGAGAGGTTTCAATCCTTTATCCCAATAGGGTTGATCACCGAATTGCTCGCGTAGATAGTCAGCCAGCGCTCTGACCCGTTGTGGTATGAATCTGCGATTCGGGTAGATGGCATAGGCGGTGACGGATGGTATCTGGTAGTCAGTAAGGATTGCTTTTAAGCGTCCATCTTGAATGGCCTGATAAGCGATAAAAGTGGGGGAAAGACAGATCCCCACTCCTGCACTGGCGGCATTCAGCAGCAGCTGGCCGTTGTTCGACTGCATCTGTAGAGGAATGCGTATGGTTTGAGTTCGACCTATTGGATCGATGAAACGCCACTTCTGTGGTTCTGGCAGGTTGGAGTAACAGAGCCCCTTATGCTGCGCTAGCGCTTCGAGTGATTGGGGTGTCCCCAGGCGCTGCAGATAGTCCGGGCTGGCGCAGAGTACAAAGTTGATCGGCGCCAACGGGCGGGCGACCATCGTGGAGTTGTCCAGGTTACCAATGCGCAGTGCCAGATCGACCCCCTCTTGCACCAGATCCACTTCGCTGTCATTAAGGTCGATGTCCAACACCACCCGGGGGTGTAGATTGCTGAAACCGGTCAATGCGTTGGGTAGGTGGATCAGGCCAAAGGAGAGGGGCGCCGCAAGACGCAGTCGTCCACTCAACTCTTGCTGAGAGCGTAACACTGACTGCTCCGCTTCATCCAGATCTTCGAGGACTTGAACAGCCCGTGGATAGAACTCTCTGCCTGCATCGGTCAAAGAGAGGGTTCTGGTGGTTCTTTGCAGTAGCAGGGCGCCCAGATGCTCTTCCAGCTCGGAGACCCGTCGGCTGATCACCGATTTACCGATGCCCAGCCGTTCGGCGGCGATCGTGAACTGGCCAGACTCCACCACAGCCACAAAACTCTGCAGAGACTCAAGTCGATTCATAGCTTTAAACCTAAAAAAATCAGTTGACCGCTCCATTCTGATAGCAGGTGTTTGATTATGATGAAAATCGCTTCGATGGTCATGGTCACCTACTGGGTGAATCACGCTACAGCGTGAATTGCACGCTTGTAGCGGCGCATGGCGGTGTTGCAACGCCTTGGAATAGCAGGCTATTCCGCGTCGTTGCGCGCCGTGCAGGGATGCACAAGTGTCGCGGGCACATGGATGTGCGGGAGCGACCCTTGCCCTG
>JARRQD010000193.1:0-11437 GCA_037382205.1 Candidatus Thiodiazotropha sp. | reverse complement strand
TGAATTGCACGCTTGCAGCGGCGCAGGGCAGCGTTGCAACGCCTTGGAATAGCAGGCTATTCCGCGTCGTTGCGCACCGTGCAGGGATGCACAAGTGTCGCGGGCACATGGATGTGCAGGAGCGACCCTTGCCCTGCACCACCACAAGCGAACCCTTCACGCTGTCCAACTGATCTTTATTAGGATAATACAACGATATTTGGAGCGCCAATATACACTCTCCAACACCTTGACCAATCATGAGGTCCTATTCTCAAAATCAGTCAGTCACAACAATAATATTTATGTCATTTGACACGCATTGCGCGATATAACCCAACTTTACCCCTATTTAAATATCGATTAATTGTTTTATTTCAATAAGTTAGGATATGGCTTCATTATTGCTGTTGACAATTCGCACTGCATGAAAAGCCATCTGTTGAAGGTCCATTTTGGAAGCGGGAAAAGAGATATATGCGTTGCAGTCTTAATAGTAGCTCAAGGTTAGCCTTGCTCTATTCAGATCACTACCTCGTACTTGTATATCTTAATTCCTGTGACAGCTTGGATCAGTGACAGTTCTGATCATTAGGAAGATGATCATAACAAACACAATGAATACCTAGTACAGCAAATATTTATGAAGTCTTTACAAAAAAACAGCATTTATCTTGCCCTATTTCCCCTCCTAAGTATTACGAATCAACCGATCGCAATCGCTGACGAAACCGACACGAATAGAGTCGATGAGGCATTTGACGTCATCAGCGTTACGGCATCCAGAGTCGAGCGCAAAACCAAAGATGTTGCTGGATCGATCGATGTTATCGAATCAGAGCGTATCGAAAGCGAAAAGATGTTCAACATCAAAGACGCCATTCAAGGAAGCCCCGGCGTTCTGATTAATTCCAAAAATTCAGCCTATGACAGCCGTCTCATCATTCGCGGCGCCGGACAGAAGGCCAATTATGGCGTACGGGAGATCATGGTCATCCGCGATGGGGTGCCCATGACCGATCCCGATAGCTTTTCTCGTTTTGATTTCATCGATACCCAGGATATCGAGCGTATCGAGATCACCAAAGGACCCGGCTCTCTGTTTGGTGCAGGTACCTCAGGTGGAACCATACAGATCATCTCCAAATCGGTTTTCGATACCGACAGCAACCGACTCAAACTGGGGCTTGGTGAATTCGGTCAGCAGAACCTTCACGGCAGACTCGCTGGCGATATCAACGACAATAATGCGGCATCCCTAACCGCGTCATACCGGAAATCCGATAACGACTGGCGGGATTGGAACGAATTTGAGTCAAAACAGGTTGCGCTAAAACACGGCTATCTGCTGGATAACGGGGGTTCTCTGGAATCGGAACTGAGCTATCACGAAGCGGATCTGCAACTGCCCGGGTCAATGGATGATACGGAGTTTGAACGTTATCTGGATACAGGTGAACAAAAAGAGACCAGCAGCAGTCCCTGGCAACACAGCGGACGTTACTCCACGATCTGGTTCTTCAACTCCCGATATGAGCAGGAGATGGACAATCTCACCCTGAAACCACGAATTTATGCCAATCACTGGGATCACTACCACCCGGTGACAGGCGCCATCAATGATAATCCCGGTACAACGGTACTCGGCACCGACCTGGAATTAGCCTACAAACATCAACTCTGGGGAGAAAGCACACTGGTTACAGGTGTGACAGCGCGACGAGATAACACGGAAGGGGCAAAGAAATATACCTATGCCGATGTGGAAACCGCCCCTCCACCGGCCTGGAACCCAACCGGACCTGCAACAATTTTACACACCAATTCGGATCGTGCCGGTGATCTGCTCGAAGAAGAGGATGCAACCAATACCCTGTATGGATTTTATTTTCAGGAGACCATGCAACCCGTTGAGAAAATCGCACTTGAGCTGGGTTTTAGATATGACCGGAATCATTTTGATATTGACAATATCGCTTTTGGCGAATACAGCTATGGTAGCGGCACCTATACCTTCTTTGATTCACCAGAACAGACAAAAACCGACAAAACTTTTAACCTCTTCTCGCCCAAACTCGGCTTGACCTATACCCTGAACTCGCGGATCAATGCGTATGGTCTGATCGCTCAATCCGGACAGGTGCCTTCCGAGTCAGAGATTCAGAGCAATCCAAAACTGGACGCAGCCACTGCGCAAAATGTTGAAGTCGGCCTGAAGGGACGTGAGCAGGCATGGTCATTCGATCTGGCCGTCTATCGAACCACAGTCAGTGATGAGATCGTTTCAACCCTTAATGAGGACCTCACTACCGAGTTTCAAAATGCCGGCGAAACCTTGAAGAAAGGTGTTGAGCTCAGTGGTCGTTACGATCTTAGCGACAACATCTGGTTGGAAGGTAGCTTTGCCTATAGCGATTACTCTTTCAGCGATTTTGATGAGTTGGTTCGTACCGGACGCACCCAGACACCTGTCGATCGCTCCGGCAACCAGCTCCCCTACATACCGCGTCAACAGTATGGTTTGGGATTGGGGTACAGCCACCCGGTTGGCCTAAAGGCTGTCTTGCGTAGTAACAGCTGGGGCAGCTATTACGTCGATAATGCCAACACTGAAAAATACAATGGCTATGACTTTCTAACCAATCTGATACTCAGTTATCAGAGAGGATCACACACACTCTCTTTGAATGTGGAAAACTTGTTTGACAAACGCTATGCGACAGAAGTGAAGAAAAGTACCAGTGGCGATAAAACCTATTCGGCAGGCGCACCACGTAATGCCATGCTCACCTACACCTATCTTTTTTAAGGTTAAGTAATCATGAAACCTTCCAATCTGGTGATCTTGCTGGCTGTCTGGCTATTCTCTCCTGTCGGGACTGCCATCGCTGACGAGAAACAGAACATTAAAAGTAGCAAACCTGCCGTCTCCCACGCTCACAGAGGCGCCAAAACAATTCATATAGACAATCTGGATGGCGCTACGATCAGCTATATCAGCCCCGATCTTTCAACCCAATCTATTACTCCGGTGATGGGCAATGTCACCATACCGGCCTCTGGTATGGACAACTATCATGCACTGGTCATCAAGAAGGATTGGGGAAATGACATAGAAGTCATTATTCGCTACCAATATATGTTCGGACGCCCCAGCAAACAGAGCCCTGCCAGGTTGACCGCTGCTGAAAAAAGTGAGTTTGAGATTGTTCCAGCCCCCTTGCCAAGAGAGCACTACCATTACCACAGTCAGCAGAAGTGGTCTTTTCTGGTCCGATTCCAGGGAGAGCTTCTCGCCGATCAAGCTTTGACACTGACTACGTCAAATGGCAGTCAACAGACTCAGATTACAGATCAACAGGGGCGGGTTACTTTCATCATCCCTGACGACTTCCCCGATCTGATCGATGGGGAGAGAAGCAAACAGACAGCACAGTTCACCATCAGTGGTGAATATCAGCATGGTGATATCAGTTACTCAACTCAATTAGTTGCTGACTATCGGGTCAATCCCAGCCATTGGCAGTCGACTGAGTTGGGCTTGCTCGTGCTGGGCTTGGGCTTTCTTGCTGGCGGCTTTCTGGGTCAAAACCTGAAAAATCGGGATCAAAAAGTATGAGCACCTTCAATCTTTCTGTACTGCGCAAACTTGTGCAGATCTGCGCCTTTGTATTTTTTGTCTATGGCGGTTTATTGACCGGTTACTACCTGGAAGAGAAGATCAGCGGCGCCCTGCCCGCCCTCAGCTGCGCCTATGATTTCCAGGGATCCGATCTCTGCACCCTGATCCCCATCCAACACCAGATGGATCATCGACTCGGTGAGACCATTACCAAAGGAGGCAATCTGTTGATGGGCATCATGCCTACTTTGATTACCCTCGGTACCTTTCTGGTGCTGTTTGTGATCCTTAACAAGGCTTTCTGTGGTTGGATCTGCCCACTGGGGACATTCCAGGAGTTCCTGCAGATGATCGGCCAGAAAATCGGCTTGCAGCGCCAGGAGTCACTCTCGAAATCGCTTGTCGGTAAGATCCGGCCGATAAAGTGGTTCATCCTGGTGATACTGGTATTCGGCTTTCCCCTGCTGACCGGCATGGGCATACTAAACCATGACCTGGGTGACCCCTTCTGTCGAATATGCCCTAGCCGTATCCTCACCACCCTGGCGACTGGCAGTACAGAGCAGCTCAATATCGATACAGCGAACGCCACCACCATCACACTCTCTCTGCTTGCTGACTTTCTGTTCGGGTTGATCATTGCATTGGGTCTGACACTTCGCCAGCCCTTCTGTCGAATCTGCCCGATGCTGGCGCTACATGCGGTATTTCGCAAGATGGGTTTGTTTCGACTGATAAAAAATGCCTCACCAAGATGTGAACGTTGCGGACTTTGCGCCAAGGCCTGCCCGATGGATATTCATGAAATCCATACTGACATGACAAGCCGGAATGTCACCTTTGAAGACTGCACGCTCTGCGGACGCTGTGTGGAGTTCTGCCCCGATAAAGATGTTCTGCAGCTGAAGTATGCCTTTGTGCCTGTTTTCAGCGCTGACCCTCAATACTTCAAAAGCCGAAAAAAAGCACAAACCAACTGGGAAAAACAGAATCTGATCAACTGGATTGGCGGTAAATCTGCAAAAGGTGAGACGCAATCCTCATGATCCCTATCGAACCTGTCAGCCTGAGCTTTGGCTCAGCCCTACTGCTCGGTCTCAGTTTCGGAGCTGGGCCCTGCACCATAGCCTGTCTTCCCTATCTGGGACCAGTATTTATCGGAAGTGGCCAACACGACCGGGGAGCCTGGCGTACCCTGCTACCCTTCTCACTTGGGCGTATTACCGGCTACACCCTGCTGGCAGGAGCTGCTGGATGGGCGGGACTCTGGGTGGAAGATCTGGTTGCTGAGCCCTGGGTACGCTGGTTCCTGGGTGGTGCAACGATACTGGTCGCCCTTTCGATCATTTTCCGTCGCCAGTCAAAACCCTGCGAATCTGCTTGCCAAGCCAGTTTGTCGATGGCGCCCGGCGAGATTAGCTCAAACCTGACACTCGTGCCACTGAGCCGCAAAGGCCTGCCGAGCAGCCTCTATCTGATGGGCTTTGGCATGGCCCTCAATCCCTGTGCGCCCCTGACAACCTTGATACTCGCGGCAGCCACCAGCGCAAGCCTGCTTAACGGTGTGGTTTTAGGCGCCGGTTTTGCCATGGGTGCAGTGTTTCTACCAACCCTGATTTTCGCAACCGGTCTTGCCCATTTTGCACAACAGGTAAGACACCACTTGAATCGTCACCGGCTCGCCTTGGAAAATACCAGCATCGGACTACTCATACTGATCGGATGCGCCACAGCCCTAGGATGGACAACACCATGAACACTGAAGAACTGATCGCAAAAGGGGGGCCAGTGATATGGGTTCTCCTCGCCTACTCATCAATAGGTCTGGCCATTGTGCTTGAGCGTTACTTGCTCTTTCTGCGCCTACGACGACTACCCAGGAAATTGTTATCGAATCTCGGTCAGTTACTCGAACAAAAGGATCGCAAGCAACAAGTCACACAATTGAAAGGACCGGAAGCTCGAATCATTCAAGCCATGGTACAGGCCGATAGTGAAGGTGTGAAAGATCTGCAGGGAGTTGGTAATCGAGTGCGCGATGAAGAGGTGCAACGAATGGCGTTTGGCCTGCGCACTCTCTCTATTCTTGGTAATACGGCCCCCCTGCTCGGTCTGCTAGGTACCATCACTGGCATGATCAAGGCCTTTATGGTCATTGAGTCGGCTGGTGGTAAGGTGGATGCTCAGGCCCTTGCCGGAGGAATCTGGGAGGCCATGATTACGACTGGTGTCGGTCTCGCAGTGGCGATACCTCTGTTACTGCTGCTCCACTTTCTGGAAGGCAGCTTGGAGAGACGAGCACTCTCGATGACTCGCTGCATCGCACTTTTACTGGAGCGCCGCTCTTCGTCGACTGTCAGCCAGCAGGAAGAACCTCAAACACCCCATTGGGAGACTGTCACTGATGGCGTATGAGTATCGCAGACACTCCAGTCACGTGCTGAATCTTACCCCGCTGATCGACATCGTATTTCTGCTGCTGGTTTTTTTCATGCTAACGGCACACTTTATCGAGGATCAGGCAATCGATATACAGCTGCCTGAGGCCATCAGCAGCCATTCGAGCCAGGAAGATGAACCATTGGTAATCAGCCTGCTACCCACAGGAGAAATTCTACTTGATGGGGAGTCTACACCATCGGAACAGCTTGAAGAGACCTTGAGTGCGATGATTCATGCAAACAGCAAACGGGTGGTACAACTCAAAGGTGACCGATCAGCCCAGTTTGGTAAGGCCATAAAAATCATCGATGTAGCCCGCAGCGCGGGTGCAGAATCACTGGATATCCTGACCGACAAGCCATGAGTAAGAAGAAGTTCTTCAGGTACATGGCTGCCATTTGCCTTTCGCTCGGTCTGCACACGGTCGTGATAACCGGCTGGTCTGACAGCCGTGTTGAAAAGGCAAAGTTTGCGAAACCTAAAATCGATCCGTTATTGGTTCAACTCAACTTCACTCAACCTGCGCCAAAAACAGTTCAGCAAAAACCTATTGAGAAAAAAGCGATAAAGCAGCCCCCCAAACCTAAACCAAAAACCAAGCCTAAAGTTACACCCAAGAAAAAGCCGGTCAAACGTAAAATGCAAGCACTGAAAAAGCGACCAGTACAGCAACCTGTAAGCAAACCAGTTCGCCCTAGCCAACCGGAGCAAGTTGCTCAACCCTCGCCACCAAAAGCTCAGCCCAAGGCAAAACTGATGGAGATCTACCTTGCAAAAATTCTTTCCAGCATCGAAAAAAAGAAGCGCTATCCCAGCCTGGCTCGTCGCAAAAACATTGAGGGAAAAGTAAACGTCAGTTTCAAACTCTCATGTGGCGGAGATATCAGCGAGTTGCAGATTCAAGGGGCACACGGTCTGCTACGTAAAGCCGCCAAAAAAGCCATCAAGTCAGCTCAACCATTCCCGAAACGGCCAGATGAGTTAGATTGCCCACTGCCCGTGAGATACGCAATGGCGTATTCACTTAAACAATAACCGACGTACAGATTGACTCACCAATCACCCACCGAGCATGAGGGGAGACATGCGGGTAAGGGTAAAACTGCCTGACAATCAGTCGTGATCTATTTCATTCTCGTGACGCTCAACACATCCGACCGTATAACCTTTTTCAAAGGTGGCACTGTTACCATCAGGGCGAAATGCAGTTCTGGAATCACCCTCATCAGCTGAAAGCGAACTCTATGATCACCGGGTTAATCAAAACATAGCCGTCAATACTTAAGATTCACTTAAGCAGGAAAGAACAGGTTCACAATTAGCCCATGACCATCCTGACGATCTTTTAATGTGATTACGCCTTGGTGTAATTCACATATTTCCTTAACAATTGGGAGACCTAATCCACTGCCCGGCTCAGTCTCTCCAGGCAGGCGATTCAAGCGTTCGAAAACCCACTTTTTCTTATCGTCTGGAATACCTGGGCCAGAATCTTCAACAACGAGTTCAACCCCTGTATCGTGATACTTGATGAAAACAGAAATTTTATTCCCACTGGGTGTAAACTTCATGGCGTTGGTCACCAGATTATTCAACAGAATGACCATCATTTCTCGATTACCAGTCAACTTAATCCGCTGATCAGCAATCAACTCCATCTCTATCTGTTTACTCAGTGCGCTTGGCGAAATATCGGATAGAACGTCCTCGGCAACAGAAACCAAATCGAATACCTCAAACTGCATTCTAATTTTTTCCGGCTCGATCGATGCGAGTATGAGTAATTGATTCACCACATGATTGAGATGATTCAAACCCTTACTGATTTGTGTCAAACCTTTTTGACGCTCTGCATCTGTTTGGCCAGTGATGCTCGACTGCAGCTGTACCAGCATACCGGCAATCGGGGTGCGCAGTTCATGCGCAACATCGTCAGTAAACCGATTATGTCTTTCAATCGATATTTTGAGCCTTCTCAATAAACCATTCAGCTCATTGACCAGATCCGCCACCTCTTCAGGAACATGTTCTGCTGTTACAGGATTAAGATAGTCATAATCCCGTTCTCCAATCAGTTGGGATATCGATCGTAGTGGCCTGAATCCCTGCTGTATGATGAACCAGAGCATGCCTGAAAGCGGCAATACAATCAGTAGCGGTTTAACCACATCCCGAACGAACGAGCCGACCATTGCTTCACTGACAGCATGGCCTCGCGCCACATGGATCCGGTAGTTGTGCTGCGGGATATTTAGGGTGTAGACACGCCAGCCTTCACCGTTAAATACACTATCAGAATAACCGTCTACCTTGGATGATGTGAGGGCAGAATCGGGTGCCTTAGGTCCCCGAATAACCAATATATTGTCTGCGGACCATACCTGAACCAACAATGGAAACTCGTAGCCTGACTCGCTCAGGTTGATCTGGTAATCCTCAAGATCAAACTCTTCCAGCTCATGTACGGTTGCCACGGACAACAGCCTTGCCACTAATTTCAATTCCGCATCATAGACCTGATTGATATCCCGACTGGTCCGCCACCAGGTGAAGCCAAATGTGGTGCCCCACAAAAGCAGAATAGCCAGAGAAATCATCATCAACAACCGCAAGCGAATTGAGCGGACAATCATCACAACTCCCTGGCTGCAAAATTATTAGCCTGGTAATAAAGTGTGTTGATATTTAGAAACCTTTCTTCAACTCTTGACGAACATAGATGGTTTCTCAATTACATATCCAACACCTCTCACAGTGCGAATCGGATGATCTCCCAGCTTCTTCCGTAAATGGTGGATGTGAACCTCTATAGCATTACTCTCTACATCATCGTCAAGGCAATAAACCTGTTCACTGAGTTTACGACGCGACATAACCCGCCCCATGTTTTCCATCAGGCTGTGTAGGATGTCAAACTCTTTAGCAGAAAGGGCCACGGCGCTGTTTTGAATTTTTACAGTATGCGCTGAGGGGTCCAAGACCAAATCACCATGCCGAAGCATCTCCGGTTCTTGACCGCTGTGGCGTCGGTGTAACGCCCGAATACGGGCACAGAGCTCATCAATATCAAAGGGTTTGACGACATAATCATCAGCTCCCCCATCGAGCGCCTTGACCCGATCTAAGACCTCTGAGCGTGCCGTCAAAACCAGAACCGGTATTTGATTCCCTTCGGACCGAAGTCTGGCCAATACCTCAAGCCCAGACAACCAGGGTATGTTCAGATCAAGCAGTAGAACATCATAGTAAGCACTTTTAACCGATTGCATTGCGGAAAGACCATCGCATACCCAATCGATACTCATACCACGGCGTTCCATGACCGTTTTAATGCCTTCCCCAAGCATCTCATCGTCTTCAACCAATAACAGGTTCATGTCGACTGACATACATCCCCCGCGCAACAATATGTCACGGACCAAGCAGCGAAGCGCCATCCTGGACCCAATCCAATTAAGATATGGGTGCCCCGCACCCGGCATAAGTTAGCGCCGTCCATCCGATTGGACGACAAATCTATGGCATAACCATTGCGAAATACCACCCAAATAGCATAGCAAGCAAACTGAGCAGTAGAGCAATTATTGGGAATTATATACCAATTTAAGTGGATTTTATAACCTAAGTCCTGTGAACCAGGACACATTAAGAATGTTATTCCTGCAGCCGTGGTTTTACGCTCATGGCGAACACCAGTTATGGATAACACCTATCACAACAAGCGCGGAAGCTAAAAACAACAATCAAACCAGCAGAAAGAAGGCCACCGCTGCTGCGGTTACCAGGCTGATCGTCGTGGGCAGGGTCACCAGCATGACGCCACTCCCCAACATCAAGTAGGCGGTCTCCACCACCAGAATCCCCATCGCAATGCCTAACGCCCTTGGTGTCTGCATCCACTGGGTCACCCCAGCCAGAGAGATGAACGCCAAGCCCAGCAAGGCCGCCCCCATCATCCCGGCAAATGCCTGATTCACCGGTTCGTTGCTGAAAAAGCCGACAATCAAATAGGGATCAACGATCAGAATCACTCCCCATAGGGTCAACATTACGATCGCAAGCACCAACGCCAGACGCTGCAAAACTCGGTTAGGCATACTCCCTCCCTAATTATCTTTAACCATACAGATGCCGCAAAATACAGGGCCTCCTGAATAGTTACAATTATCTTTTAATTATCATGTAATTATAGAAAACTTCTCGACCGAATAACAGAGACAGACCGCACATAACGTCAGGCCATACCATTTGTTCTCACAATGTTCTATACTTCAAACTCTGATCACTAGAACTTTTAGAGAACACAAAATGCTCACTGCCACACAACACAAAGCCCTAACCTTTATCCGCCGCTATCTGAAACGGCGAGGCTACGCCCCCTCGCTGATTGAAATCGCCGAGGGAATCGGCATCACCTCCAAAGGCACCGCCCACCGCCACGTGCAGGCACTGGCGGAAGCTGGGCGCATCCGCCTGATTCCCGGCCGCAAACGGGGAATCGAACTGGTCGATGACGAAGAACAGTCCAAGTTCTGTCTGCCCCTGCTGGGCAGCATTGCCGCCGGCCAGCCAATCGAGGCCATCAGCGGACAGGAGCGTCTTGATCTGGCCGAGTACCTGACCGGCGCCAACCGCTATGCGCTTCAAGTTAAAGGCGACTCGATGATCGATATCGGTATCCTGGACGGTGATCTAGTGATTATTGAGCGCTGCGACACCGCCGATGACAATGCCATAGTCGTCGCCCTGATCGACGACCAGGAGGCCACTTTAAAGCGACTCAGGCGACTTAAAAGCGGACGCATCAAGCTAATCGCCGAGAATGCTGAGATATCCCCCATGATCTATGCCGCAGACCGGGTAAGGATTCAAGGGGTGCTGGTATGCCAACTCCGTCAATATCACTAGTGCACTTCGACGACACATGCCCTGACAGCCACTGGTCCCGCGCTATTATTCTGGTGGATATGAACGCCTTCTTCTGCAGCGTGGAGCAGATCGATCATCCCGAATTACAGGGCGTTCCCATCGGCATTACCAATGGCGCCCAAGGCACTTGCATCATCACCAGCTCCTACGAAGCTCGGGCTTTTGGAGTGCGCACCGGTATGCGTTTGCAAGAGGCCAAACGTATCTGCCCCGGGTTCAGACAGATCCCAGCCAATCCGCAACGCTATGCGCAGATCTCATCCCGCATCATGACGGCGCTCGCTGAGATCACCCCTGACCTGGAGATCTTTTCAGTGGATGAGGCCTTTCTCGACGTCACCCACTGCCAACGCCTGCTTGGCACACCACAACAGATTGCTCATCAGGTCAAGCGAGCCGTATCCGAGGCCGCTGGGGGCATGGTCTGCTCAGTCGGCGTCAGTGGCGATAAAACCACCGCCAAAT
>JARRQD010000192.1:0-10925 GCA_037382205.1 Candidatus Thiodiazotropha sp. | reverse complement strand
CGTGCAGATTGAGCGCCCTGCCTAACCGTTGGATCAGCGTCACCGCGCCGGTCTGCGCACGCTTTCGGTTGAAAGGTCGCTGTCGCCCCTCTTGGCGCTTGATACAAGGGGAAGAAACCCGTCAGCGTGTCCTTAGCTTGCGCGCGCCCCCTGTCCAGGCACCGGCCGCAATACCCAAGGCTAGGAGTAGCAGCGCAATCGGCGAGAGCGTTGGAATCGAAACCGACACCATCGACCAAACACCGGGAGTTGAAAAAACGCCTCGACTCTCGGAACTATCGGCACTCGTAACGAGGCAGGTGTCGGGAGTACCACCGGGCGAAATACCAACCGTGTGGCACCCAAGATTGTTGCGCGCAGCGCCGGTCCCTCCGATCAAAAACACATAGCTGAATCGATCGGCATCTGTATGGGGCGAAGCACCGGTCAACCAACGCTGCACCACCAAATGGATGTCCGTGACCTGCCCATTGCCATCGGTTGCAACGCTAAATGGAACATACACGCGGCTGTCTGGGTCGCTGCTCGATTAGGTATTGACGCCATCCGTGAGCACATAGGCCGTCACCAACGCGGTAATGTCGTCGCCCGCCAGGTTGGGATTGAGCGGGATCGAGGTCGAGAACCTCAGCCTTACCCTGGCGGTGGGTGGAAAATTGGCGCACAGCGAAGGCGCGGTCGTGCAGCTCGTGTAGTTGAGCACGCTATCGTAGACCTCGCCAGTGAAAACGTAGGTTACCGCCCAAACTTGGGGCGTCGCCATTAGGCAGAGCATCACTGCCAACATCCGAATTGCGATCATATCGTCTCCTGACAAAGGACCAACGTCTAGCAGAATCGCCTCCGATCATGAGCATCGCACATGACTTGTTCCTCGTCCACTCCCGCGAAAGTCAACTGTCGCGGCACGGCTGTCCGCTGCGCGGTTTCCCTACAGCGACGATTTCGCATCATGAGAAAAAGGGTTGTTGAGCTCATCTGGTGCAGGATATTCGGCCGGGAATCTTATTCCTGAAAGATGCTGAGTCTTCTTCTTGATGATCAGTTGAACGGGGACGTAGCGAAGTTACGGTATAAGGATGCGAACTTTGTATTTTTCGCCATACCTGGGAAGCTGGGTAATAGCGCACAGCGTTGTTCGGCAGAAACTCCGCCCGCAGGGTGAGAGAAGTGAGTAATCCAGGAATACCGCGACCATTAACTGACGGCATAGCAGGTTCGGTCAGTTTCGCCATGCCGATGGCTTGCCTGTCACTTCTCCATTTCCGGTTGCTGCTCGCAACAAGCCGGCAATACCCGATGATCAACCTCAATGTAAATCTCGCACTGCCCGAGGACATCATTCGCATGGTATTGGAGGATAAGGCTGGTTTTGGCGTTGTTGTAAAAAAACGGATCATCCGAACCTAGTGTGGAAAAATTGAACCAACAGGCCCGGATCGCTTATCCCGGCGTTGATGCCTACTTTGAAAGCTGGCACAAATGTCATTTTCCAAGACGTTAGGATCTGGACTTTCTGTAGTTACCGATAGCGGGCAGCGATAATGCAATCGAGGGGGCGAAAGAGTTGGTCCGACTGGGCATGGGCGTCAGCGTTTTTCCGAGGCACTCTATTGAAAACCTTCTTGCTGACAACCGGCTGTATGAATTCAGCACGCACAAAGCGCCTGCCTCCAATACTCTCTATATCGTCTCACTCAAAAACAAGGTTTCACAGCGTATTTGCTCTCAACAGCAAACACCATATTGAAGTGACACCGGCCAAACGTGGAAAGGGTAGTCCCAGTGCAGAAGTTGTCGAGAGAACCCCAAATAGCGTCGCATATAGGAGAATAACCGCTATCACCCATGTATATCAAGGCAGATAACTCGGGCCTGGATAGGCCTGAATCATCCGTCAATCCGGCCTCAATCTATTTGATCTAGAAGCTCTCGATCATAACACCCAGGCCGTCGCATCGATTTCAGAGATGACTATCCAGGTCGCAAACGCCGTAGAAGAACAGAGTGCGGTCACCGAACAGATGCACCGGAACATTACCACCATTAGTCATGTAACCAATGAAACAGCAGAGTCTTCGAACCATACTGCCCTGGAAAACGATAAATTGCACAACTCAGTCAGGAGCTGACACAGATCGCGGAACAGTTCCAAATCTGAAGAGATGATCTGAGTGTCAGCAGGAACAGAGCGGAATCAAGAGGAAGCAAAACTGCGTTCACTCCAAAGATTTCGATGAGACAAAACCGATGGAGTAACAGCCATCATCAATGCGTATCCAGCGAAGCTGTTTTTTTGGTCTAGTGGCCCTCTAGGCAATCACCTCAATCGTAGCCTTTCCCATAACCAATTCGGGCGGCAGTTGATATGCCAAGAAATAGAAAAATGGCGTCAAAGAAGTCAAACGACTCGATCAATATATCGATTGGAGAAATGGATTCAAAATTCTCTTCAATGGTGCTTTGGTACCACTCGTCATAACTGGGGGGCAAATCTGAAAAGCCAACAAGACGTGGGGTAATCTCATTTTGAAACTGATCGAGTTCTTCTCTGGTCACGCTATCGGCGCTGCTGGCTTCACTATAGCCGTGATCGACCATAAACTGACGCGTATCAGCTTCACCGTTAACCGCTGCGAGGGCTTTTGCATCTGACATCTCCTCTGCATAGAGGAGATGCAAATCCGCCGAGGAGTCCGCAATTATCTCGCCCACTTGGTTCTGCAGACCAGAAAAGAACAGATATTTACCCCCAAGAATCGCAACCAATGCCATGACGCCACAAAAAACAGCGGCGGCCTGCCCTCGGTTTCCACTGAATGCAACAGCAAAGCCAATCCCCCCGCCGATAATCCAGGCGATAAAACCAAGTTCGTAGTCGATGGCAACAGTAATCCCCTTCCATAGCAATGCGCCAATCAATGCCGCTGCAGCACCAGCGATCAAACCTTGCATAGTGAGACTGTTGTTCGAATCATCAGCATCCATCGAGGTAGTCTCAAACTCCTCCACATCTCTTGAATTGGAGGCTCGATTTGCATGAGGCTTTGGTCGAGAAATGACTTTATGCGGATAGACTCCGCAATTCGGACAAGGATCTGTCATCGTAGCCACTTCGCTACCACAGTTGGGGCATACCTTAGAAGGTGTGGCGGTTTCAACGACATGGGTTGTAACCGGTATATCGGATTCCTCCTCGATGGGTACCAGTGACAAGCCAGGCTCGCTAGCGATAGCCGGCGCTTGGGGTTCGAGAGAGACCTCCAGTCCGATTTCTTGCAGTTTTTTCTTCCAACGCTTCGCTACGTCTCTACTCACCCCCTTTTTTAAAGTGTGACGCTTACCGAGAATTTTTACAGTTTTTTCCTGTGGCAACTTAAACAGGGTTGAGAACGCCTTTACAGCCTGCTCTGTTTCAAATCCCTGTAACAGCTTTCCACTGAAGACAACATTATAGGTAGTATCCGACGACTCCATAAGAAAACCTGCCTCCTACTCCCACTATCCAATCAAATGATTTCCAAGAACAATCAATATCTTACATCAACCTCACAAAAGAATTAAGATTGAAAAATATATTGCTTAATTTTCCTTAAAAGGAGCGCTCAGCCTACTGAATGATCATAGTTTTGACAACAATGAAAAGCTTGGAAGAAGGGAAAGCAGGAATTAAATTACCTTTGGGACCTTTATGTTCATTTTCTTTTTTTCAGATAGCGCATAGGTTTGTCATTGTGTAGCCGCAGCAATGTCTCTCTCACAAACGAAATTGCTGTTATAAAGATGTTTGTTCATTAAGAAAAGGAGGTTGACATGGACAGAGTGACGGAAAAGGCTGGCAAGCCAAGAATTCTATTCTGGGGGGAGGAGTTGGCGCTTTCACATGTGGTTCGCCCGTTGGTGTTGGCAGATGCCGTGCGTGACAAATATGAGATAGTATTCGTCACTGGTGGACGATACGCGGATCTTGTCGACGCCTACCACCTCAATCATCGCAGGGTCTGGAGTCTGTCCACCGATCTCTTCATGGAACGATTGAGCAAGGGCAAGGACGGCTGGACAGCGGAGGAGATCTCACGTCAGGTCAAAGATGAATTGAGGTTGATCGATGAGCTTAAACCCGATTTAATCGTCGCTGACCTCAGGTGGTCTTTGGGTACCAGCGCGGAGTTGACGAAGACACCTTATATCTCCATCGTCAATGCCTATTGGGCGCCTTACTGCACACTGCCGGTACCGACACCGGAATTCCCCTTCGTTAAGCTCATCGGAGTGAGACTCAGTGCCAGGCTGATGCCGCTGCTGGCCCCAGGTATATTCAGAAAGCTGGCGAAACCGTTCAATGTAGTGCGTCGAGAGTATGGCCTGCAGGAATATGGTGAATACCGTGATGTGGCGGCACATGCCGACCGGGTTGTCTACCCTGATCTGCCCGCCTTGATAGCAACAGAAAACCTGCCCGGACACCATCACTATCTTGGCCCGGTACAGTGGTCTCCCACTTCCGAGCCCCCCTCCTGGTGGGACAATCTCCCTGGCGACAAACCCTTAATCTATGTAGCGATGGGCTCAACAGGCAGGTTGGGGGTTACGGAGATGCTCATCGAGGTGTTGGAGAAGATGCCGGTAACCGTGTTGCTCGCCACATCGAAACGCCTGACGAAGCGTGTCTATCCCTCAAATTGCTATAGTGCCGACTACCTGCCAGGTATAGAGGCCTGTCACCTCAGTAACCTGGTGATCTGCAACGGTGGCGCCGGATCGGTCTATCAGGCGATAACCGGTAAAACACCGGTTCTCGGCATACCAACCAACGCGGATCAGTACTATGTCAGTGATGCACTGGCCCAACAGGGGGGTGGAAGCTATATCCGTTCGACCCACGTAACCAAGCGAACCATCATGACCGAGGTGAAGAAGTTATTGTCCGATGCACGGTTCATGGAACGAATTGAGATCTTACATCGCGAGTTACAGCACTTCGACTCGTCCAAGCGATTCAACGCCGTCATCAAGTCGCTCCTGGATCGCTATTAATGCAACCAGCTCAGTGATCAGGGTATTGCCATCTCTATTTACTAAAATATACGATGAGCGCTAACTTATCTATAGTGTTCAAGCGTTGTGTAACGTATAAAGTGAACCTATCAGAGTGCCGCAGGAAATGGCAGGCCCTTTCCAAGGCACGCAACAACGCGGATGGCCGCTTAGCGTCTCACCCGCATGAAGCGGCGTCTATTCCGGGAGACAAGGGCCCCGAATTCCGTTGCACTCCATCCAGGCTACACCAGAGCGGGAAAACCGGACAGATCAAAGCGCAACCTCCGGACTTGCCTTGTACTGAGGTTGCCGATATTCTTCCCTGATACCTCTACAAGGAGAGCGGACATGAACAAGGAGAACCAGGGCGGAATCTTTTTTCTTGGACTCTGCGTCGCTATTGGTCTTGGGTTGGCTGGCTACTTCATCGGTCAGACCCTCTACAACGCCAAGGTCGCGCTCAATACGGCAGAGGCGAAGGGGCTCGCAGAGCGACGGGTCAAGGCGGATCGTGTCAACTGGACCATCTCTCACCAGATCAGCGGCAGAAGTCGCGACGAGATTCCGATGCTCTATCAGCAGGCCGAAAAGAACCAGCAGGCAATCGTCGATCTGCTCAAGGCCAATCACTTCGATGATCAGGAGATAAATATCGGGGTCTTCGACTATGTCTACCAGGAGTATCGTGACGAAAACCAGAAACTGGTGGATGAATCACACACATTGTCAGGCAGTATCAGCATCGAATCGGACAAAGTCGACCAGATCAGCCAGGTGCGCGGCAAGGTCAACAAACTCATTGCCGAGGGTATCGACATCAGCAACGGCACCCCGACCTACCGCTTCACCAAACTCAATGAAATCAAACCGGAGATGCTCAGCGAGGCGACCAAGAACGCCCGTATTGCCGCTAACGAATTCGCCAAGAATGCCGGGGTCACTGTCGGTGGAATCCGTAGCGCCACCCAAGGCAGCTTCTTCATTCGTGACGCCGGCGAGGAGTATGGCGACACCGCCAAGATCGACAAGGATGTACGGGTGGTGACGACCATTACCTTCTACCTGACTGATTAACCTAAAAAAATCAGTTGACCGCTCCATTCTACTAGCAGATTACTGATTTTAAAGAAAATAGCTTCGATGATTATGTCACCTGCTGGGTGAAACACGCTACAACGTGAATGGCACGCTTGTGGCGGTGCATGGCGGCGTTGCAACTCCTTGGAATAGCGTGCTATTCCGCGTCGTTGCGCGCCGTGCAGGGATGCACAAGTGTCGCGGGCACATGGATGTGCTGGAGCGACCCTTGCCCTACCCCCCCACAAACGCACCCTTCACGCTGTCCAACTGATCTTTTTAGGATTAAAGGTCTGAGATCGATATCGATTAGGTCAGAATATTCGCCAAGTGGCTCTTGATCATTCTGGCTTTTTTCCTTGATAGGTACCAATCGGCTCGGTATCGACCAGGATTAGCTTCTGTCAAAATGGCGCTTTGCCCCAACCTGTATGGCTATATGTCCAGAAATCAGGGCAGGAAAGCCGATTTGTACGACAAGGGCCGTCCGAAGGGTTGAACACATGGATGCGCGCCATAAAATCCAGTGTAACACCCCATGACTGTCCCCGTTTGAACCCTATACGGAATGGTCGTTGGCGCAGCGTGGATAAGCACTGTGCATCCACAGATTCAACCGACATTGCTAGTGGATGCGCTGATGCTTATCAACACTACACGACTATTTCGGGAAATAGAGATGCCAAGGCTCAACGTTTCTCAAACTCTGCTTTGGATGATAAGGTACTTCATAATGAAACTTGCTTTGGTTGTTGGGATTCATGAGCCAATTAGCCAGGGTTTTATGTGATTTCCACCAACTGTCATTAGTCGACAAGGCATCAATAGCACGACCGGTATGATGCTGGGAGCAACCTGGCAATGCGGAATTCAAGCGCCTTTGATCGATACCACCCTGTCTTTTGATCTTTGAACCATTTGGGCCTGCAAAGAGCGTTTCCCCTTGGTACTTGTATGAACGATGACCGGAAACAGCTCCGATAGGCAGATCGCCGCCTTTTTTATAATTAAGTGCTTGTGAAACACTAGGCGCTCCATATTTGATAAGATCCTTCAATTCAGACAATCTTTCATCTTTATCGAATACAGGCCTTTTCCCCTTGTTTTTAGCCGCTTCATTGGCTTCGTTCATTAGTTTTCTTTGTATTTCCGGGTTTTTGGTTTTGGCTAAAATACCTCTGAATATTTTCACTTTGTTTTTCAGATGCTCTTCATCCGCTTTTACATGCTTTTCAAAATCTGGATCAGTTGCCAACTCGCGCTTCATTGCACCCATTAGATTATTAAATTTTTTCCTTGCTGTGGGATCTATTCCCCCATTATCACGATAGGGCTCTGTTATCCCCTCCGCCTTAAGTTCAGCGTTGATGTGTTCGTCTTTAAGATTACCCATGCGGGCCACATTTGATCTTCTATTGACTTCAATCAGAGCCTTTTTCCATTTTGGGTGCTGATTGATCATATTAATATTATCTTTATCTTTGATTCCAGGCAGACCAGGGATCTTCGATGGCGCCTGATTCCGCTGAACTTGTTCGGCAGGACCTTTGTGCTGTACCTGAGTCAACGATGCCTCGCCTCTAGCCGTCGCACCGGAATTTTTCGTATCGGCACTAGCCACCTCGAGGTCGGTTCTATTCGGACTGGCCGGATCAACTGTCACCGCATCGGGAGTGGCCGCATCAGGTTTGACCGCATCGCCACGCATTGTGAGATTATCCAATGTCGATTTTTGAGCGATGAATTTGTCAATTTTAGTGTTCAGATTGGCAAGCACCGAATTGGGGTTCTTAAGGAGATTCTCCAAGCGGGATTGCTGCTCGACGAAGCGCTCGATTTTGCTCGGGTTATTCGCGATTACCTCTGAGGCAGAAGGGGCGGAGGAGAGTCGTTCAGACTGAGTTGCGGTTTGCGTGGCCTTATCGTCGACCCGAGTTGTATCTGCAGGAGTGGCCATTTGATTGGCGCTTTGCGATGTGGTGTTGGTTTGGACTTGCGACATTGATATTTCCTTAGAGTATTTGTCAATAGCTATCCTTACTTCATACTGTTCTCTTCAACTCATCTGATTATTATTTCACTCAACAACCGGTGGAAGCTATACGCTCATGCCGACCCAAAGGTGGGGAAACTTCCATCAGCGTTCAAAACCCAAATCTGGCACGGACAGAGATTAGGTTAATCCTATTCAACAAATCGACCTTTAGACCTTCGTGACGAGAGCGGTTGAAGTAAGTTGCGCACTTCATCTACATCTCTCAGCAGCTGACCTAGGCCTGTACTATAAAATGTTACTCCTTATTTTATTCGTCATCATAGTGGTTATTGTATTAGCGAGAGCCTTGTCACAAAAGGAGACCTGATGATTGATGACCAGTCATTGCCGAAGATTTATGAAGCCACATACTTACGGACGAAAAGGACAGTTAAAAGTGTTTTAATCTTGCCGGCCCATCCAGCCGCAAGGGAGGCAGCGACTGTGGGGAGAACGAAATCGGGATGACAGTTTAGCTGCAATTCATGAAACTAAGCTGTGTTTTTTATCAGCACCGGGTAGACGTCACCCGTTCCTCTCTCAAAACACAGATCTCATGCACCTACTAAACCGAGGTTACTCCCTCCCTTTCGAGTGCAGCACAGCAAGGGCATAACCCGATTAAAACGTTCATCGCCCATTATCCTAAAAAAATCAGTTGGCCGCTCCATTCTAATAGCAGGTGTTTGATTATGATGAAAATCGCTTCGATGGTTATGGTCACCTACTGGGTGACTCACGCTACAGCGTGAATCGCACGCTTGTAGCGGCGCAGGGCGGCGTTGCAACTCCTTGGAATAGCGGGCTATTCCGCGTCGTTGCGCGCCGTGCAGGGATGCACAAGTATCGCGGGTACATGGATGTGCAGGAGCGACCCTTGCCCTGCACCACCTCAAGCGCACCCTTCACGCTGTCCAACTGATCTTTTTAGGGTAACCCCAAAACGGACAGTTCTTAATGCGTTAACCAGCACGTGAATACGAGGATGTTAGCTCAAGGTCCACACCCGCCCTACGATCAAGAAAGTGAAAATTCAGGTTGACGATAGGGACGTCTAATAGTAGGACACTACATGAGCATTGTTTTTAGTACCCTTCGTAAGATACACCACCGCCACTTCCACCGGAGCCGCTGCTTTGATTCGAATCGTCACCGGTGTCGTCAGATGAGGTAGTGGTCGTGGTTTTCTTTTTTATCTTGGTCACTGTGACGTTACCGTCTTCATCAACTGTTCGGGTTTTGGATTTCTCTTTGACCTTTGTCTTTGTTTTACCAGCCAGCTGAACTGGAGCGCTGGTTGTGCGTTTGGCATCGACAAACGATGGATAGAATGGCGTCATCGCCATGGGGCTGGAATCGATCGTCTTGGTATGAGCCGATGCCTGTGTACTGATCGTTAGTACTAGCAGGCTTGAAAGTGCGAAAAATATCAATCGTTTCATGGTCGTTTCCCTCGGTATAGATGTTTCATTGCAACAACAAGTTGTAAAAAGACAATATGGTGACTTCATGGATTGATGCATAACCATCGTTAAACAGACAGTATCCATACTGTGCTGATAATGGTAGTAAGGCCTGTTACTCTTGATGTAATAAGGAATTCACAGAAAAATTGTGATTTATTCACATATTCATTCGGAGCAGGGAATTGGAAGTGACAGGATGGGCTGGACTCTCTACCCCGATATCTGGTCTAAAGCTTCCAGCGTATCGGGGTAGTAGCAGAGAGTTTGTTATAAAAATTCAGCTACGTTCGCCTATGCAAACGATCTTCGATTACCGAACGCTCTTCCAGCAGTTCCTTTTCCGATACCTTCAGGCGGAAGACGTTGAATTCATCCAGTTCCAGGCCCTGTACGATTTCGTGGTTCCCATCCTTGCATATGACCGGGAAAGAAAAAGTATAGAAGGTAGAGACGCCCTCCTCCATCAGCTGTTGCTCATCGATCTTGGTGCCGGCAATCTTGGATAGGGGTTTCACATCGTCCGGGTCGTTGGCACAAGCCAGCAGCGGCTCCTTGATCTCCGACATGTTGATCTCGATCACCTCGGCGTACTCCGCGCCCGCATCGGCACGCATCAGGCTCGGGTTCACCAACCACTCCTCCATGGCCTGGGCGCGACGCTCCAGGGCGCGGATGTCTTCGTGGCCGTTGTCGATCATCCAGCGCAGCGTGGTGGTGTTGGAACCCAGGTACCCGGCGGCAGTCTCTTCGGAAAGTTCGATGGTAGCCAGCGGGGGAGCGCTCGGCGGAAGCGTCGGAGAGCTCGAAGGCCTGCTCCACAGTCAGGTCGGGCAGCCCCTGGATATCCAGGATGCGGCCGTTATAGATGTTCTTTTTGCTCTTCTTCTCAAGGGTCAGGCCTTCATGCTCTCCGCCAGCGACCTGTTCTGAGTGGCCGGGATACTGTTCCTGATGCTGACCCTGGTAATCTGGATCAGCCGCCCGATCCGTACCGCTCAGGCATGATTATTAACCCGGCACCTAAACTATTCGGCTGCCGGGTCAATACTTGGCAGATAGACAGTAAATACCGCACCTGACTCAGACGCATTCCCGACCTCTATTTTTCCATTGTGTTTATTTACAATAATATCGTAGCAGATATTAAGCCCTTGACCGGTTCCCTTCCCAACCTCCTTGGTGGTGAAAAACGGATCGAATATTCGATCCCGAATCTCCTCAGGCACCCCATCTCCAGTGTCAGTAAATGATACTGACACGATATCATCATGAATCCGGGTCGAAATAGTGATTTTTCCCAAATCTTT
>JARRQD010000191.1:0-7258 GCA_037382205.1 Candidatus Thiodiazotropha sp. | reverse complement strand
GGCTTGGGTGATCGTGCGGCTTTCCGAAAAAGAGAGGGCCTGATTCTCGATGGTCTGCAGGTATTGCTCGACCTGCCCCTTCTTGACGTCCCGCATGCTCTCCATCTGTGTATTCAATTAACTTAGGAAGGTGGCAATCCCAGATACCATAAAGGGGTCTTCATTAGAGAAATAGATCGGCGATTAATTGTGATCACTTGCTTTTTGAGCTGTATCTAAAAACGCAGCAGGGATGTTGATTCGTCTCTTATCAAACAGAAGATTGCTTAAGCCGTTCTGCTAATAGGGCTGGGCAAAACCCTTAGAGATGCCTATCGAATCAAACCCCTGGTCTGTCTTAGATAATTATGCGCCAAGTTCATGGTGCAACAATGGGAAAGATTCAAGAACAACGAACATTCCACTGGCAGTTGAGTGCTATGAGGAGAGATTACTGCACAAAGGCCTATCTGTTATTTAAGGCATTTTTTGCATTTGACATGGCGGCCAGGTTGAGTTTCTCCAAGATTTTGAGAAAGTCGTTGCTTGTTTGCTGCAGCGCTTCTATTTTTTGCTCTAATCGTTCTTTGTTATCCAGATTGACTGATTTTTCGATCGCGGCTCCCAATCGATGTATTTTCTCATGTTGGTCACAGATCTCATCATAGATTTCCAAGTGTCCATAGTTTACATAACCGGTGCCATGAAACCATCTGCCAAAGGTGCAGTGTTTGCTGTCCATCTTAGCATTTAAAAAGGATTCGCCCGCCCTGGCTTGGTTGATCAGTTTCGATATCCAACGTTTGTGACTGGCGATCGATGCGTAGATATCAATACTGTCGGTTTCGTATAACCTCCGCTTGAGTGTCTTCCACATTAGATTGTTGGACCATTGCTCCAGCCAATTCGGTATCTCTTCCGATTTTATGGGGCGTGCAATGCCATAACCTTGACCTAAACGACAGCCTAAGCGCAGTAGGGCCGCCCCATGTTCAAGGCTCTCGACACCTTCCGCAATCACAGGATGATCAAAAGCTCTGGCCAATTTAACCACACTATCAACAATCGTAAGATCCTGAGGATCCTCCAACATATCCCGAACAAAGGTTTTATCGATCTTTAAGAGATCGACCGGTAAACGGTGGAAGTAGGCCAGAGATGAGTAACCAGTACCAAAATCATCCAAGGAGAACTTGATCCCCAACTCATGGCAATTCACCAATGTGTGAAAAATCTGGTTCATATCGTCGATGTTGGCAGATTCAAGTATCTCAAATTCGAGATCTCCTGGCTTGAGTTCTGGATATCTGCTGAGTATCTCATGGAGATTGGGAACAAAGCTGGGGTGCTGAAGGTGATTGACACTAATATTAACACTGACACTCAAGTCCAGCCCTTGCTCTGAAAACTGGTTAAGTTGATTTAGCGCATTCTCAATGACCCAGTTGCCCAACAAAATCTCTATATCGGTGTCACGAATGAGGTGGAGAAAATCTGCCGGATAGAGAAGTCCTCTCTCTGGATGGATCCAGCGTACCAGCGCTTCAAACCCAACAACGCGGCAGTCGAGCATATCGACCTTGGGTTGATAGTGTAACACCAGATGATTATGAGTAATGCCATACTCCAAGAGCTGTAAAACCTCTTGATGGGCTTTTACCTGTTTGTCTTCGATAGGGTCGAACAGGTGATATCGGTTCTTCCCCTTCTCCTTGGCTATATACATGGCTTGGTCTGCATGACGCAAAAGGATATCAGCATCAGCATCATCTTCAGGGAAGAGGGTGATGCCGATACTGGCAGAGACTTCTACATCATCATCACCTATGGTTAAAGGGTCACTGATGACGGCCATAATACGATCAAGGATTCCCATGCATTGATCAAGGTTGGGCAAATCCGAAAGAATCAGAACAAATTCATCACCACCAATTCTGGACACTGTATCGCCCTCCCTGACAGTAGACAGTAATCTCTGTGCAACTTCCACGAGTATCTGATCACCGACAGAATGGCCGTAAGTGTCGTTGATTGGCTTAAAGCCGTCGAGATCTAGGTAACAGACCGCAAGGCTAAAGTTATTGCGACGACTACGAGCTATTGCCTGATGCAGGCGATCACTTTTTAGTAGACGATTAGGTAGACCGGTAAGAGAGTCATAGTGGGCAATGTGATCTAACTCTGCCTCAGCACGTTTGCGATCAGTTACATCGTGAATAATTGAGTAGAGAACTGTCTTACCTGCCCAATCAATTGGGCCAGAGTGGACTTCAACATCTCTTATCTCGCCACTGGCCAGTTGATGTCGGAAATAGAAATGGCTCCGCTTCTCCTCTTTTGCTCGCTTCATCTCATGATCAATCTGTCTGTCAGAGAGGATGTTAATCTCATTGATCTTCATTTTTAGCAGAGAGTCTTCAGTATAACCATAGTAGGCTGCCGCAGCTTTGTTCGCATCTACGATCTGTCCACTTTTTGGATCTATGATCATCATGATTGCTTTGTTATCTTCGAACAAGACTCGGAATTGGTCTTGACTCTTGCTTAAGGCAACGGTTAGGTCGTGCTCGCGCTCTAGTGCCTGTTTTAGATGAGCGTTACTGATCTGCAGCGTTTGATTTATTTCTGCAAGCTGATGAGTTCGATCCTCTACCTTCTGCTCCAGTTCCTGGCCTGAGCGCTTGAATTTGTCGATCTGTGCTTCCAGCCGCTTACTCATATGTTGTAAAGAACTAGAGAGTCGACCTATCTCATCATTACGGCTTAAATTAAGTGAAGTACGATATTCTCCCTCAGAGATCGACTCAGCATATTTAGCGAGTTGAATGATCGGATCGACCACCTGTCTACGTAAGAAGAGATTCAACAGTAGCGCGATTAAAATAAAAGTAAAAAACATATTCAGAGTGAGTTGCTGGATGCCTTCTAGCATCTTCTCCTCAATAACGCTGGTGGGAAAGCCTAGGCGAATGACACCGATTCTTGTTGATCCGGAAAATAGAGGAGTAGCTATATCATAGTAAGTACGGCCGTCGAATCTGTCATACAGTTGCCAGGTATCTTGGTCTATATTGAGCGTACGAACGGTTACTTCGTCGTCGAAATATTTGCCGATCAAATCGGCTTCACTATGAAACAACACTTTGCCATCAGGATCCATAATTGTGGCGTAGATGATATGTTCATTCATATTCACCACTTCTGACAACTTTTTGTCCATACCTGAGAGAGACTCCAGAGGCAGTCCCAAGAACAACAATTCATTCACAATGCTTTCAATGCTATGGGCGATGCCAAAAGAGCCGGTGATCAGAGCATCAGTATAGTTTTGTCGAAAATTCTGCTGATTGACAATTGAGCTGGCAAATAGGGACAACGCTAATATGCCGATAATGATGAGCAGGATTTTTCGATTCAACCGCATCTGTTTTTACCTGACAATATTCTCACCGGCTAATTGCAGAATACCCACTGGCAGGATCACACCGTAGGTTTGTGCTTTTTTCAGATCCACGGCGTAACCGTATTTAGCCGGCCACTCAGGCTTGATCTGTTTCACAGGTTTACCCTCAAGCAGACTTTGAATCATTTCAGCTGCCTACGCCCCGATACTTTGGTGAGAGGGAAATATCGCCGCCATCGTTGAGACAGTGCCACCCGTATAGATGACATCATATTTGTGATCTTTCTGTTTGGAGCAAAATCTCTTCACCTTTCTTCAAATCATTTCCAGCCGATAAATGGGTGATAAAGAGGTTTTCATCCTTTCTGTATCCGAAAGATTTCAGAGAATTGATGAGAGCGACATAGACATCCGCATAAGGGCTGCCGGATTGGGAATCGAGGGCAAGAATCTCGTAGTGACGACCTGGAACGGGCGCTGCTGTAGCCAATGAGTGCCACAATAGCGACAACAAGGAGAGCCATGCTCCTATGTAAAATATCTTGCTATGTTGCAATGATGTTTTCAATTGTTCTACCCAAGTTCGGATTTCTTCTCATACCGACACGCTTGCCGGCATAACCGTCTATTCCAATCCGATGGAATTTCTCGCGGAGTCAGAAATGGCCAGTCGCTGGCAAGACATGACGACCAGGATACTTAACAATTAACATCCAATATTTTACATACTCCCTTGATTTATCGGATTATTGATGGCAGATGTATAGTCTGTGGTTGAGATTGCAATGCAACTTATTCAGCTAAAGGTATCTGACCAGGAATTGACTCTATTTAGACAACTAAGAGGAATCATTCTAATTTTCGTACTGTTTCGGCAGATCGGGAATAATCTTTAGTGCATCGTTCAATTGTCTCGCACTTTCATCTTATGTTCTCAGGACATCGCCGCTATTAAGAGACTATCTCCTGGTAGATCTCAGGTGTCACCTGATGAGTGATTTCAAGCAGTGTCTCTTTGAGTGGGTCTGACAGGACTTTGATGTCTTCGGTTTTAATGACCTCTTCAAAAGAGGGAATCCCTGAGATTTCCGTATTCTGTATAATCACATCGTCTGAGGGTAGTTCCGTAGAAATTGGGCATGAGATCAGTAGTACAGGAAGATCGCCAAGGGCATCCAGATGGGTTGTCTCTAGCTCAAAGCGTAGATCCTTTAACAGTGTTCTCAATCCTGTCTGCTTCTCCAGGACGAGGCTTAGCGTCAGGCACTGCAGCAGAGTATGAGCCAGCTCATCTTGAATCTGGTTTCTATTGCATCTCAGTAGATCTGTGATTTGGGTCGGTGCCATGCCTGGATAGGAGAGTATCCACTTCAGAGGTGAAGTGACTGTGAGATCCGATGTTTTGCCTGCATTTTCTGCAGTGTAAGCATAGGTAACTGGGGTCAACGCAGGGGTGGCTGCGAAAATATCCAGTGGGGGGGAGATTTCGCTGTCCAAAGAGAAAGGCTTCTGTCTGGTGATGGCTAAGTAGTGCTTTTTTAATTCTTGAAAATTCTTTTCAGCACCCTTAACCGAGGATTTGGATCCCCCTCTAATATACTCACCGAGGATCGGTTGTGGTGAAAAAAGCGGCGCCAGCGAGGATAAATAGGATTTAAGTTGTGTTTCAACCCGTTCAGACACAGAGCGGGTAAGCTTACGGAGTTCTATCAGTCTTGGGATATCGAAAGAGTCTGTCAGGAGATGCCCGCGTGTTATTTGCCTGAGAATCAGGATTATCAGGCTGTTTATCCATACGATAAGGCCTTTTTACAACGCATTGTCCAACATAGGAAAGCTAATCAAATAAAAGAGTTACGTCAATAAGTTTTTGTTAATTTACTACACCCTTTAAGCAGATTGGGTACTATTGTATAGTGTAGCAAGCGGAAATCCCGTCATTTTCATCGGGCTGCATTCGGTTTGCTACCAGGTGTCTGCCGAGGGGCTCGAAAAAAGCCTTCCTGTAAATGTTATAGCAGTAGTGGGAGAGGTGATTTGGAGAATCAATACCCAATGCCGGAATCTGTTGGTCGATTCCAGTTGGTGGAAGAGGTGGGCGAAGGCGCAATGTCGATTGTCTACAAAGCGTTTGATCCGGAAATCAATCGCCCATTAGCCATAAAGCTGCTGCGAGGCGAATGTGCTGTCGATCCAGAATATCGCTATCGTTTTCTACAGGAGGCGAAAGCTGCAGGAAAACTGACTCACCCCAATATTGTTACCATTTTCGATGTTGGTGAGGTAGAGCAGGGGCCCTACATTGCCATGGAGTTTCTTGAGGGGCATACCCTTGAGGAGATCATGGATGGTGGTAAAGAGATATCCACCCGCGATGTGGTTATCTATGGTGTTCAACTGGCAGAAGCACTCGACTATTCCCATTCCAGGGGGATCGTCCATCGGGATGTTAAACCCGGCAACATCATATCCCCCGGATATGGCCATACACTCCGCATAACAGATTTTGGGATTGCCAGTATTGATACACCAAACAAAGAGCACAAAACCCGGATCGGTTCTGTTCTCGGCACACCGCAATATATGTCACCCGAACAGGTTGAGGGGCAGCAGGTGGATGGCCGTTCCGATCTGTTTTCTCTGGGGGTTATTCTCTATCAGTTACTCACCGGTAAAAAACCCTTTGTTTCAGAAACGCTGACCTCACTGTTGATGAAGATCGTGCAGGAAGATCCGGCGCCGATCAATATCAAAAAGACTGATATACCCCAGAGCCTGAAAGCGATTGTTGAAAAGCTACTGAGTAAGAAGCCGGGGAATCGTTTTCAAACAGGTAAAGAGCTTGCCAATGCACTACGGCGGGTGATCCATGAGATCGATGAGAAGCAGCAGCACATCGAGGAATCAAAGATCCTGCCACTGCGCATCAAGTGGACTGCTGTGATGGCAATGGTGGTCTCGTTGGCGATGATTTTGGGTTCCTATTTAGTCTATCAAAAACAGGTGGACACGATGACCGAACTGACTCTGGACTCAGGGGGGTCATTGGCAGATTTTATCGCAATTGAAAGCGCCGAAGCCGTGTTAATACAGGATTGGGTTGCTGTTGAGACCTTTGTCCAGGAGATCAAAGACCGACAACAGATCAGCTACCTAAAGATCTTTGATCACCGTAAGATATTGCGCGCCAGTACCTCACCAGATGAGGTGGGTCAAAGCCACGAATTTTCCTCAAGTGGCGAGGTGCTACGAGAAGAGGGGGGAATCGTCATATCTGAGGTCGAGTGGCAGGGGCAGGATGTGTTTGACTTCCAGGCTCCGCTGATCTTTCAGAAGAAAACAATAGGTGGCGTACAGTTAGGCCTGTCTCAAACGCCGCTGATTGCTGCAGCGGATCTCACCTTTTATACCATGCTAGGCCTAATGCTGGCTGTGGTATTGACTGTGGCGGTTGTGGCCTACCTATTGGCAACTGGCATCACTTTACCGATGAAAGTTCTTAGAAAGGCGATGCGCCATATCAGTCAGGGCAACTATGCCTATCGTATACGCCAGGAACGTAATGATGAGCTTGGATTGCTGTTTACAGATTACAACAGAATTGCTGAGGAGTTGCAGAACAAAGAGCAGGCGGATGTGTTGCGAGAGGATCAGACACAATCCGAGGCGAATACAAAAACAGATGAGGTGCAACCTCAACCTCAACCTCAGACTGATCCTGAGTCTGATGATCAGACTCGAATTGCACCGGTGAAGCCAGTTGCCACGGAAGGTGTGAGTAAGCATCAGGCGTTAAATGATGATGTGGATGATGCAACTCGAATTATAAAACGCAACTAGGCCACTATGACGACCGCTGTCAGGCAAATGGCTGGG
>JARRQD010000190.1:7281-11017 GCA_037382205.1 Candidatus Thiodiazotropha sp. | reverse complement strand
GGAAGAGAGTCTGGGCAAGATCATCGACTTGATCGAGGCGCATCAACTTGATGTGGCGAGTAGTACCAGTGAGGTTGAAGAGGAGCAGCCAGAACTTCCAGTGGATGTGTCTGCAATCAGTGAACCGCCTCCCCCAGCGGCACCTGTTGGCTTGTCAGAAGCCGATATCCAGCGCATTGCGCAGCAGGCGGCCAAGCAGAGCGCTGAAGCGCAGGCCCAGCAGACTGCAGATCGGGTTGTTCGCGAGGTTGTCGAGCAATTGGTCTCTGACTCCCTCGAACAGCGCCTATCCGGGCTTGTGGATGACTATCTGGAGCAGAAACTGACGCCGATGCTGGCTGAGCTCAAGCTGCAGTCAGAGAGTATTGAACAGCCTAAAATTGATACAGAAGCGCTCAAAAAGGGTGTGGTTGAGGAGGTCAACAGTGGCCTTGAGGATTTTGTAAGACAGCTTAATCAGCGTGACCTTGAGGAGCAGATTCAAGCCACAACCTACACTCAGGTCAGTGAGGTAAGGGATGAGTTTTCCTCACGACTCAAAGAGCAGGAAGAGCGCATTCTCAATCAGGTACCGGAAAAGAATGACATGATTGAGCACATTCGGGTCATCACCGAAGGCTCTCTTGAGGCCCAAGTGCATGAGACAGCCTCCCAAGTGTCCCAAGAGGTGGCAAACTCTATTGCAACCGAAACGGTTGAACAGATGTTGGAGCAACATCTGGCCAAACAGGCGGTGGTGAGTGAGAAACCGTCCGCTGGGAAGGCGATCTGGGTCATGTTGGGGGCACTGATTGCCGCTTTGGCGGGCGCAGTCTACTTACTGCTCTGATCCGTCGTTGCTCTGACGATGTCACTATCTGGTTGATAAACACTCACCGGGTGAAGGGTTGGATGTCTCTAATTTGACGCTATATTGGTCAATATTCCACAATTCTGGCGACCAAACGAATGGTTTGATTATCTGTCTACCTGAGAGGTAAGACGGATTCTCAAATCAGATTACAGGAGCCCCTCCCATGTTTGGACTTGGACGGAAAACCAAAATGCCTGCAGAAGGTGAGGCGCTGCCAGGCCGTGCTACACCGATTCGGCCTGTTGCAGAGCATTTTGTCAGTGGTCATCGGATTGTGCCGCCTTTCCCTCAGGGTTTGAAAAGCGCAATGTTTGGCATGGGGTGTTTTTGGGGAGCGGAGCGCCGCTTTTGGAGTCTCGATGGGGTCTATTCAACCGCTGTGGGTTATGCCGCTGGATCGACCCCCAATCCGAACTACGAAGAGGTGTGTACGGGTATGACTGGTCACAATGAAGTGGTGTTGGTGGTCTATGACCCGACAAAGGTTGATTATCGAACCCTGCTTAAAAGCTTTTGGGAATCGCATAACCCCACGGAAGGTATGCGGCAAGGTAACGATGTGGGCACTCAGTATCGCTCGGGGATCTATACCTTCGATGATCAACAGAAGGCTCAGGCCCTGGCTTCCAGGGAGCACTACCAGCATGCCTTGGCTCAAGTGACCTCGGCCCCGATAACCACAGAGGTGCTTGATGCACCTCCCTTCTACTACGCAGAAGATTACCATCAACAATATCTGGCAAAGAATCCTGCCGGTTATTGTGGTCTGGGCGGTACCGGGGTCTGTTATCCAGAGTGAATGGGAAAGGGGTTTATTTTTTCAATCGAACGGATTTATTATTACTATGTCTCTAGTCTGGCCCTAGGGATTGGCTCGATCGTTTTGGGATTTCAAATACTTTTTGAGTTTTTACCAGTGGTACGCACGGAATGCGAATAACATCATTAACACAGCTGAATTCTCACCACTTCCAACCTCTTGGCAGAGTCACCTTAGTAATCCTAATTTTGTTGATATTTACCAATCTGGTGCTATTGGCTGGCTACAGACTGAGTGCTGAAAACATGGAGGAGGTCTGGCGGGATCTGACCGAACTCTCTGCTGACAGCGCCGTCTATGCCTTGGAGCGCAGACGCAATGATCTGAGAGCGGATTTGAAGATGCTGGCGTCCAATCCGGATATTACCCGGGCGATTCTCTATTACGATGAGTCTGTTTTGAGCCGAATCGCCGCCGATTGGGAACTGTTCCTCGCAGAGAAGCGGCTTTACGACCAGATCCGTCTGATCGATCTGTCAGGCAATGAGCGTTTGCGGATCGATCTCACCCCCTACGGTGCGAGCCGGATAAGTGCGGATCAATTGCAAAATAAATCCGATCGCGACTATTTTCAGCGGGTGTGGGCCATGGATTCAGGGGCTATCTATGCCTCTCCAATCGATCTGAATGTGGAGCAGGGAAAGATTGAGGTGCCTTATAAGCCGATGATTCGTGTGGTGACGCCTCTGGATGTGGATGGCGAGATCAAGGCCATTTTGGTGCTCAACGCCCTGGCCAGTCATATATTCAGTGATCTGGAAAGGCAAGCCCGTCTGGTACAGGGCGGACTGCTGATGCTTGATGATTCAGGAAACTACCTTAGAGGATTCAACCGTAAGCAGGAGTGGCGTTTTATGTTTCCGGAATTGTCGCATGATCGTCCTCAGTTCGACCAAACCTACCCGGAGGTATGGGCATTGATGCAACAGGCTCCGTCTGGCCAGATTAACCGGGAGGAGGGTATTTTTAGCTATCGAACAGTCAAATACGGATCCAATGGTTATACCCAGCGCTATCGGTTGGTGGTGGTAATGACTGCGGACCAGCAACAGGCGTTGTTGATTCCGCAAAGGAATTTATGGTTATTCATAGCCACTATTCTGACTCTGATGTTGCTGTTTGCGGCACTGATTCTTGGCCGCTACCACGCCGCCCAGTCGCAGCCAAAAGTTGTGGTTGAGCCAAAGCCTGTTGAGTTGTGGCAGCTGTTTCGCTGAGTTGTTTATTCAGCTTTATGCAGCAGTTCACCAGTCTGATTGACGACTTCAACCCCAACCGGGATACCCTCCCTGATACTTGCAGTGACCACGCAAAAGTCTTCAAACAGGGCTAGACAGCGGTCGCTTTTCTTTGAGTTTAGCAACTCATTCCCGGCGGTTATCTTGACGTCGAGCCGTCCTACCCGAAGGCGTTTTTTATCATTTCTGACCATGGTGCAGGTGACTTCTGTTGTCACTTCGTTTGCAGGAACGTCCTCTTTGGCCATGCAGAACATAAGACTTGCACTCAGGCAGTTGGCGGCCGCAGCGGCAAGCAGGCGCGATGCGTTCGGGCCATTGCGCTCACCGAGGGGGGGTGGCTCATCCATGATCAAGTCTTCGGCTTTCTTGAGATCGAATTTCACCCGGAAGGCGTAGTCCTCTTGTTGTTCAAGATGGATGGTGAATCGCCCCACTTCTTCTGTCATTGGATTATCCTCATCTAGTGTAGTGTCCTATATTAACCATACATTTAGACGAGGCCTATCATGAAATTGAGCTTAAATCCCTTGCCTCGCCCTGCGGCAAGCCACGATTGCGGCGTTGCAGCCCTTTGGAAAGGGAACCGCCATTCCCGGCGGGCTGCGCCTTGCACTCGCGGCTTGAGTGGCTTTCTAAATACACGCTTTATATAGGACACTACACTAGGACTCTGCGAAAGAAGGCCGTTTCGAAGATCGATTGTTATGTTCATAGACCTGGGTAGTAACATAAAAGCTTGGCAAATCATGGGCTGCGAGGCTTGTTGAGCTAATTTATTAAACAGTAGTAATTATAAAATCTATAAGGCGTGAGAGTTCAAGC
>JARRQD010000190.1:0-7270 GCA_037382205.1 Candidatus Thiodiazotropha sp. | reverse complement strand
TGAGCAAACCACCGATTGGGAGGAGTCAATGCGTGCAGTGGTTTTAAGGGAGCTGGGTGAGCCTGAGGTGTTACGGGTTGAAGAGATCCCGGAACCGGTGATCGAAAAGGCGACTGAGATAAAAGTTGACATCATGGCCGCTGGTGTCAATCCGATTGATACGAAACTGCGTCGTAAAGGCCTATTTACCGAACCCGGTTTTCCTGCTGTGCTGGGGTGTGATGGTGCGGGTGTCGTTGTTGAGTGTGGAGACTCTGTGAGCCAGTTCCGGCCTGGCGACGAGGTCTGGTACTGCAATGGAGGGTTGGGTGGATTGCAGGGAAACTATGCTGAATACGCTGTCTTGGATGAGACGGTCTGCTGCAGAAAGCCTGCCTCGCTCGATTTTGCCCATGCAGCTGCAGGTCCACTGGTGTTGATTACGGCTTGGGAAGCGATATTCGGTCGTGGACGTATGGTCGAGGAGAGGACCCTATTGGTGCATGCCGGGGCTGGCGGGGTAGGTCATGTGGCGATTCAATTGGCGAAACAGGCGGGTATCCGGGTCTTGACCACCGTCAGTAGTCAGGCAAAGCAGGATTTCGTCAGAGAGTTGGGCGTCGATGAAGTGATCAACTACAAGGATGGCGGATTTGTCGATCAGGTTCTACAGCTGACGGATGGACGGGGCGCGGATGTGGTTTTGGATACGGTGGGTGGATCTGTCTTCAAAGAGTCAATTGCGGCTACCGCTCACTATGGCGATCTGGTTACTCTACTTGATCCGGGGGCCGATATTGAGTGGAAAGAGGCGCGCAATCGAAATTTACGCATAGGCTTCACATTGATGCTGACACCCATGTTGCGGCATCTTCCCCAGGCAAGAATCAACCAGGTGACCATCCTCAGTGACTGTGCAGAAATCATTGACAGTGGGTGTCTGAAAATTGCTGTAAATCAGATGTTGCCCTTTGAGCAAGCGGTTGAGGCCCATCGGTTGATTGAACAGGGCGGTATGACTGGTAAGCTTGTGCTAACCCCTGAGCCCTGAAAGATATAGGCTCCTTGGGTCGGTCGATAATAACCTGATCCAATGTAAGCGATTCTTAAGACTGCATGGTGATGGCTTGCTCTAAAGTTAAATGGTGAAAGAGTCAGGGACATTGAATAGCGCTCAGGTACGCTGGAATGAGATATCATGAATCGATCGATTATGTTGAGATTCCTGCCGCAGACTTGGAAGCTGTGAAGGTGTTTTTCAAGCAGGTTTTTGGTTGGAGTTTCACCGATTATGGCGCGGATTACTGTGCCTTCTCCAACGCTGGTCTCGATGGCGGATTCTATCGATCTGAAATGACTGTGGCGGCTGAACATGGCAGTGCCTTGATCGTCTTCTATAGTCGTGATCTGGAGACGACTCAGAGCAAGATTGTTGCGGCGGGCGGGTATATCAAGGTGCCGGTTTTTGAGTTCCCTGGAGGGAGGCGCTTTCATTTCTGCGACCCAACTGGCAACGAGTATGCCGTATGGACTGATGCGCAGGTAGATACATTAGCACCTTTATCGGTTACTCAAGTTGGGTGATGCGAAATACTCTGACGTTGGTGTCAGGTAATACTTCCCGCAGAAACGCCGCTTTTAACTTGAACACCATGGCTTGACTCAGAGGTTGTCCTTTGGCGAGAAGCAGGGCGCCCGCATTTGTTTTAATCGGCTGGTCGACGATCATCCCTGGCTCAAGCTGATCAAGGGGCAGGTTCAATATATCGACTTTACGATTCTTCGACCCTTGGATGAGTATCTCCACCAGTGCGGGGTCAAAGTGTTGAGGATTATCGCGAAGTTGTTCGATGGCTTGATCCTCGGTTTTACCGAGATTGAGCAACTTATCGTAGTTGATGGCAACTTTTAATATCTGTCCGCCGAGAATCGCCTTTTGCTCATTGCTCAGTTTTCCCTGAATCTCAATCTTTCCGATATCATCCAGTTGATGCGCGATCATGGCGGCAACAGTTTCCAGACGGGGGATATGTTTTAACAATCTGGCCCCCATCTCAGGGTGAGAGTTATACAGCTGCTCCTCTGCTTTGCTCAATTTTTCGCCACTCATCACCTTTTTGATCAGGTCGTCCGGCAGGCTGACATAGCCCAGTTGGCAAAGCATGCCGGCAAGATCATAGTGCCAGCCATCTTCCAGGGAGAGGCTTCTGACGATACTTCTCACATGATGCTTGATGCGGGAAGATTGGCTGAATGCATCTGGGTTGACCATGCTGAGAACATCGCCCAACAGGTCGACGGCCCCTTTAAGCGTCTTATTCAGTAACACCTTCTCATTGGTGATCAGCCGATACTGTTTAATCCCTTCGGTGACTGTCTGATAGAGCACTTCGGTGTCTACAGGTTTGTTCAAAAAACGGAAGATATTGCCATCATTGACCGCATCGATGGCAACATCCAGATTGGCGTTGCCGGTGAGCATGATGCGTACCGTATTGGGTGACAGCTCTCGAACCTTGGAGAGAAACTCTACACCATTCATGTTCGGCATCTGCATGTCTGAGACGACCAGGGCAAATGGCCCCCCGTCTCTGACGGCTTGAACGCCGTCTGCTCCACTGGTGGCTGTCTCCAGGTTGAGTCGCTTACGAAACTGCCGGCGAAAAGAGTCGAGCAGGTTACGGTCATCATCCACCATCAAAACTTTTTCAGGTGGCTTGTCCATCAAGGTACTCCTGGGCAATATTGTGCCAACGATTGAACTCTTCTTCGCCCAGCAGGGCTTGTAGAGATTGTGGATCGTAGTGTTGCCGGTATTGCTCGTCGGTTAGCCAATGCAGGAGTAGATTGGCGCCGTAGACCAACAAACAGTCCATGCGGTCGGTCGATTGATACTCGTGGTTATGGTGATGAGCAACGGCCTCGACGGCGGAGAATGGCAATCCCCACAGCCCCATCAGGTAGGCTCCGATACCGGCATGATGGCACCATAAGGCCTCAGCTTCGGCTTCAAAAACAGGTATGATTTGCTGATTGGCCTGTGCAACGATACGTCGATACTCATCTTGATTTTGTGAGGCGAGAATCAACTTTCCCAGGTCGTGCAACATGCCGGCCATGACTGGGGTTTCCAGCTCCTGACGGTTCATTCCAGTGGCCATGCCCAACTGTCTGACCAATCCGGATACCGATTGGCTGTGTTGCCACAGGGGCTCAAGTTTGAATTCATCGATCAGTGCCTGATCGAGGCGTGAGAAGATTGCTGCCCCCAGCGCCAGATTGGAGACAGTCTCGATACCGAGCAGGGTGACCGCATGCTGTGGTGATGAGATCTGCTGAGGCAGGCCAAAGAAGGCCGAGTTGACCATCTGCAGCAGTTTGGTGGACATCCCCAGGTCTTTGGCGACGATCTTGCCGATATCCGCTAGGGATGTGTTTTCCGATTGCAGCGCTTCGATCATCTGCTGATAGCTGGCCGGCAGGCTGGGTAGTGATCCCAGGCTGTTAACCATCTCGGTCATGGCCGGGTTGTTCAGCAGGTTTCGAAGCTCGATTACCCGCTCAAGTGTGGTAATCAAGGTCTTTGAGTCGCAAGGCTTGGCAATAAACTGATGGGCATGGTGAACTATCTCCTGGGCTGGCATACGCAATGCCTGACCGGAAAACAGCAGTCGGGTAGTGCTTGGATACTGTTGCTGTACCTGGCTCAGTAGTTTGCTGCCATCATTACCATCCAGCTGGGTCTCGCTGATGACAATGGCTATGGGGTGTTGTTGCAGGATTTGCATAGCACTCGCGGTAGTCTCACAAAAGTGGAGCTGCCACTGATCATTGTGATCCTTTAGGGTTCTTTTGAGTGCTTCAAGCTGATTGTTGTCGCTGTCGACGAACAGGATATGGTTGGTGTCAATTGCATTCATTGGTGGTGATGCCCGCGTGTTTCGACTGCTCACACTCCTCTGGGTGGTTGTTCAGTACCGCAGCGCTTGTGCCTGGTGGCAAGAGATGTTTGCAGGAGGTTTTCAAGCTGATCATTTATTCTGTGTTCACTACAACTCTTCTTGAGTGTAGTACCTCTGCGGGCAGTTGTGTCGAAACAGTTTGAAAGTTTTGACCTCAATCGGTTTGCTCGATCAGCAAAACCACCCCCTTGACTCCGGTCACTTTGACTTTGCTTCCGGCTGGACAGTCGTCACCATGGATCTTCCAGGTGCTGTCGTCGACACTGATTTTTCCCACGCCATTGATGATCGGATCCTTCAGGGTGAATATCCGGTCGATATATTGCTCGCCGCGCCGGTTCAGACGGGGGCTGTCGGTCTGTATGGGGCGGTGGTGCAGAAACAGACGAACCAGGACGATCACGGCAACGCTGAAAACCGCGAAAAAGATCAGTTGGAGTTGCCAGCTGAGTTCTGGATAGAGCAACAGAGTCAGGCCGGTAATGGCGGCGGACAACCCCATCCAGATCAAAAAGGCCCCGGGTGAAAAAACTTCCAGGATCATCAGTACGACCGCCAGAATGAACCAGTGCCAGTAGTCGACTTGAGATAGCCAGCTCATGGATTGCCCTCCTGATTCTTGGCAAGGGCTTGCTTGGCGATTTCGCCGATACCGGCCACCGAGCCAATCAGACTGGAGGCCTCCAGGGGCATCATGATGAGTTTCTGATTCTCAGCCGAGGCGATATTTTGCAGCGCTTCGGTATATTTCTGCGCGACGAAGTAGTTGATGGCATTGACATCACCTTTGGCGATCGCATCAGAGACCATCGTTGTCGCCTTGCTCTCGGCTTCCGCTAGCCTCTCTCTGGCCTCCGCTTCTCGAAACGCGGCCTCCTTCTCGCCTTCCGCCTGCAGAATGGCGGCCCGTTTTTCACCTTCCGCTCTGAGGATTTCCGCCTGCCGCAAACCCTCCGCTTCGAGGATGGCGGCGCGTTTGTCCCGCTCGGCCTTCATCTGCCTGGCCATCGCATCGACCAGATCTCTCGGTGGGGAGATATCCTTGATTTCGATGCGGGTGACTTTGACGCCCCAGGGTGTGGTGGCGTCATCCACAACGGTGAGCAACTGAGTGTTGATCTTGTCCCGCTGGGAGAGCAGTTCATCCAGATCCATCGATCCCATCACGGTACGGATATTGGTCATTGTCAGGTTGAGAATCGCACCATAGAGATTGTTCACCTCATAGGCGGCCTGGGAAGCATCCAGCACCTGGAAGAAGATCACCCCATCCACGGTGACCATGGCGTTGTCTTTGGTGATGACCTCCTGGGACTGGACATCGAGTACCTGCTCCATCATATTCATCTTCTTGCCGATCTGATCGATCACTGGAACGATCAGATTGAGACCGGGGCGCAGGGTCTTTGTATAGCGACCAAAGCGCTCTACGGTGTATTCATTGCCTTGTGGTACCCGTTTTGCGCCCAGCGCCACCAGTACCACGGCGAGTGCCAGGAAAACCAGAACAAAAATATCCATTTGTATGCCTCCATGATTGTCATGACTGTGTTGTGCGATCCGTGCCGCCTTCATTGTGCCAGTCTGCAGCGGGCTTGTCTGCATGCATATGGCGGCATTGGTGGATAACCCGCTTCATGTCAAAATGGCCTGATGAATGAATCAATCAAGCCTCCAAAGTCAATCATGCGTAAGGTCGGTCGAGCCATAGCCGATTATAAGATGATCCGTGAAGGGGATCGCATCTTGCTCGGTGTGTCTGGGGGTAAAGACTCCCTTACCTTGTTACAAGTGCTAGCCCACCTGCAGCGCTATGCGCCAGTCGATTTCAAACTGGGTGTGATTACCGTGGATCCTGAGATCGAGGGGTTCGACCCTGAGCCGCTTAAAGCTTATTACGAGGCCTTGGCTGTGGATTGGATCTATGCTGAGCAACCAATTATGGAGGAGGCCAAAGAGAATATGTCGGGCGACTCGTTTTGTGCTTATTGTGCGCGCATGAAACGGGGTATCATGTACAGCACTTGCCGAAAGCGGGGCTATAATGTACTGGCATTGGCCCAGCACCTGGATGATCTGGCGGAGAGTCTGATGATGTCTCTGTTTCATGGGGGACAGATGCGTACCATGAAGGCGCACTATGTGAACGATATGGGCGATATACGCATCATTCGTCCGCTGGTCTATTGTCGAGAGAATCAGACCGGCGCATTTGCCCTGGAAGCGGGTCTGCCGGTGATCCCCGACAGTTGCCCAGCCTGCTTCACCAAGCCAACTCAACGCGCCTACATGAAGCAGCTGTTGGCCAGGGAGGAGCGCAGCAATCCTCACCTGTTCGCCAATATGTTACATGCCATGAAACCGATGATGGATGAGACGCCACCATGAAAATCAAACACATATCAATACCTACCAAGGTCGCCTGCCCTGGCATGAGTATCGGTGAAGCGATGCGTGAGTGTGTCGACAAGGAGGTTCCTGGGATTCCCTATGTTGATCAAAATGGCGATATCAGCGGACGTTTCTCGGTAAGGCATATGTTTCGAGTCTGCTGCATTCCCGATGACATCATTCAGGGCGCCCATCTGCTTGGGGATGATATCGAACATCTCGATTTTCCCCACATTAAAGCAGACGATCTGATGTCCCAAAGTGTGGATAAATATATCTATCCGGATGCGATTCGGCTATCACCCAATTTTCAGGCCATCAAGGCGTTGGCCATTATGGAGCAGTTCAATACGGAATATCTGTTTGTTAGCCAGGGCGATGACTATCAAGGGGTAGTGACGCGCATGAGTGTCGCTGCGGCGGTGGTTACCAAAGAGTGCTGCATCGACTGATGTTGGCGCAGATAACAACCGAGATGTGGGTTTCGGCTCTGCTGCTGTTCGCGGCCTATGCGCTGATTTTTACCGAGACTCTGCATCGAACCACAGCCGCCATGTTAGGTGCGCTGAGCATGATCGGTGTGGGTATGTGGATGGGCTTTTACAGTCAGGAGCAGGCAATATTGGCTGTGGATGGTAATACCATCCTGTTGTTGGCGGCGATGATGATGCTGGTGGCGCTGTTACGACCCACCGGTGCTTTCGATTACGCGGCTGTGCATATTACCCGCTGGGCCAAAGGGAGCCCGAAGCTGCTGCTGATCTATCTGAGTCTGGCGGTGAGTTTGATCAGTATGGTCCTTGATAATGTCACCACAGTGATTGTGTTCGCACCACTGACGGTGCTGATCTGTCGCTTGCTGAGGATCAATCCGATGCCTTATCTGATGGCAGAGGCGATGCTCTCCAATATTGGTGGCGCCGCAACCCTGGTGGGTG
>JARRQD010000189.1:7399-11391 GCA_037382205.1 Candidatus Thiodiazotropha sp. | reverse complement strand
GAGCGCAATCTGCAGTATGCCAAAAGCACGCTTGAGCTGGCCTGCGGATTTGGACCTTGAGGGCGAGAAGGCGTATCTCTTGAAAGGAGGGTTTTTAACCAGAATAGATGAATTTGATGCCCCGTTTTTTCGTGTTTCCCCAAAGGAAGCGGAGTTGATGGATCCGCAGCAGAGAATGCTGTTGGAACTGAGCTGGGAAGTCATGGAGGATGCAGGCTACAAACCTACCGATCTAGAAGGAAGTGAGACAGGGGTTTACATTGGTGCCTGCCATTTCGAGTACCGAAAATTGTTAGAAGAGCAGAGCATAACTAGAGATGCATATTTCTCCACGGGAACAAGCGGATCTATCCTGGCCAATCGCCTCTCCTACTTTTATGATTTCAGAGGCCCTAGTCTAATGTTGGATACGGCATGTTCCAGCTCATTGGTGGCCGTGCATGAGGCGGTTCGTGGGATACGCCAGGGGGTCTGCGATCAGGCCTTGGTGGGTGGCGTCAACTTAATTAGCAGTTCCGTTAATGTCTTATCGTATGACGAGGCAGGATTGCTATCCAAGGATGGGGTCTGCTATACCTTTGATGAACGTGCAAACGGATATGTGCGTGGTGAAGGGGCAGGAATGCTTTTTCTTAAAAGAGCAAAAGCTGCCATTCGTGATAAAGATTCAATCCATGCCATTATCAAGGGTAGCGCGGTTAATCATGGGGGGCAAGCTAGTTCACTGACTGCCCCAAATCCGCAACTCCAGGCGCAGCTTATCAGTAAGGCGCTTCAAGATAGCGGGATACCAGGAGACACTATTGGCTATGTTGAGGCCCATGGTACCGGGACTGCATTAGGTGATCCTATTGAGGCAGAGGGACTGAGCCAGGCCTTTGGCAGAGATGGCGATAAGGCAAGCGAGAAACGACATATAGCTCTGGGTTCCGTGAAGTCAAATCTGGGGCATCTTGAGGGAGCTGCCGGTATGGCCGGGCTAATTAAGGTGGTGTTGAGTCTGCGTCAAAAAGTCATACCCCAAACGATTAACTACAGGCGTTTGAATCCAGAAATTGATCTGGCACCGATTTTCTCTATTTCAGACCAACCCAGACCTTGGGCATGTTTTAAAGACGAGCAGGGTAGCAACATACCTAGGCGCGCCGGTGTAAGTGCATTTGGATTTGGTGGGGCAAATGCTCACATAATCCTGGAAGAATTTCCCGATGTTACCGCTGTTAAGTGCTTACAGGAAAAAAATCTCTTTGTACTATCTGCGAAAAACAAGCAACAACTGCGAGAATATACCAAGCGTTTCTCTATTTACATTTCGCAAGTCGCCGAGAAGAAGAGTTTTTCTGTAGCGAATATGTGCTATACGCTGCAGGTTGCTCGGGAAGGTATGAAAGAGCGATTAGCGGTGGTTTTTTCCGATTTGAAAAACCTGCAAGATGCTTTGGACCAAGTATCCGCTGGGCATGATTCAGTCCCAGGGGTGTTACGGACAACGAGCTTCTCGCCTGCACAAGTCGAGAATATGGAACATCATTACGCTACCACCAAGCAACGCATGGAGGTTATGCTGCAGAACAGGGAACTGGTTAAGTTGGCCGAGTTATGGGTCAACGGCCATGAAGTGAGTTGGCGCCGTTTATATGACGAAGGAGTTACGATGCGTATAAACTTGCCAGTGTACCCATTTGCAAAAGAACGTTACTGGATTCCGAAAACAGATACAGCGGTGACTCTTAATGACAGTCAGGATCTTGTTCCGGTAATACATCCCCTTGTGCAAAGAGTCAGATCTGATTTCTCTGAGAAGAGGTTTTATTCAACATTTACCGGGGATGAGTTTTTTCTAAAGGATCATATCATCAATGGTAGGAGGCTGCTGCCTGGCGTTGCATATCTGGAGATGGCAAGAGAGGCCGTGAATAATATTATGGATATTCCGAACGGTGACGGCAAAAACGTATGCCTTAAGGATATTGTATGGTCTCGGCCGATTGTTGTTGACAAGCAACCCGTGTGTGTACGGATTGACCTTAGCCCAGGCAATCACGGTGATATACTCTATGAGATCCACAGCGAATCAGCTGATAAGGTGAGAGGGGCCGCCATGCATGGTCAGGGCAGGGCAGTGTTCAGACCAGTGTCAGACAGTCCTACACTGAATCTTTCCATGCTGAAGAGCCAATGTAAAGCCTTGCGTTTTGATGCGGAAGAATATTACCAGGCGTTCAAGGTTATGGGCATTGATTATGGTCCCGGGCACAAAGGGGTTGAGGTAGTTTATGTTGGCGATGGCTTGGCGCTTGCGAAGTTATCATTACCTGCTTCTGTGAGAGAGGGGGCTAGCCAGTTTGAAATGCATCCCAGCATATTGGATTCCGCGCTACAGACAACGTTCGCCTTTGCGATCGGTTCAGGCGATTTTACTCCATTACTACCCTTTGCCCTGGATGAAGTAGAAATACATGATAGTTGTAAACTTGACATGTGGGCGGTTGTGACCCGGGTGGATAGTGGCACCGTAACAAACCGTATCCAGAAATTCGATATCGATTTGTGCGATGAATCGGGAAATGTATCCATCCGCCTGAAAGGTTATGCACCTCGACATTCAGATGAGAGTGCACACCTGACCGGTGAACGTAACCGGATCGCGCCGAATAAAATCGAGTCAGGGCGGGGCGAGATGCTGATGTTGGCGCCTGTATGGGATGACGTGGAAGTTCAACAGGGGGAGGTGTTTCCTGGAGCAGGGGATCGGGTCTGGATTGTAGGAGGAAAGCCTGCTGACTGGGAACCTATACTTGCGCAATACCCGCATGCACGATTACTGGATGTTGGGCCGGAAGATACAATTGATATTATCACTAAAAAAATCGAGGCTCTCGAAGTTGTCGAACATATTATTTGGATTGCACCCGATGACGACTTGATCAGGCTTGATGAGGAGATATTGATCGAGGACCAGCGGCGAGGCGTTATTCTAGGGTTTCGATTGGTCAAAGCCCTCCTTGGTTTGGAGTACGATGCCAGGGAGTTGGGGTGGAGCATAATTACAGTGCAAACTCAACCCATTCATCAACACGAAAATGTCAATCCTACACATGTCAGTATTCATGGTTTTGTCGGATCGATGGCCAAGGAATATTTGAATTGGAATATCCGGCTGGTGGACGTTGAAAAAGGCCATACCTGGCCGATTGACGAGATATTCAGGATACCTCCGGATTCCGAAGGCCAGGCATGGGTCTACCGGCACAAGCAGTGGCACAGGCAACAATTGATACCAATGCAGATACCGCAGGTAAGTGGCGATTGGTACAGGACTGGTGGGGTGTATGTCGTTATCGGCGGCGCCGGTGGTATCGGCGAGGCCTGGAGCGAGTCAATGATACGCAGTCACCAGGCGCAGATCGTGTGGATCGGTCGCAGGGTCGAAGATGACACCATACGAGAAAAGCTTAACGCGCTGGGCAAGCTGGGACCGAGACCCTTGTATCTATCAGCTGATGCGACAAACTTGCCGGCATTGAAAGAGGCGTATAAAACGATCAAACGTCACCATACCCATATCAATGGTGTCATCCATTCCGCACTTGTGTTGCTGGATCAGAGTCTGATGAATATGGATGAAGAACGCTTCCAGAAAGGACTTGCCTCGAAAGTGGATATCAGCGTGCGTTTGGTGCAGGTCTTCGGTAAGGAGGCATTGGATTTCGTTATGTTTTTTTCTTCTATTACCGCATTTACCAAAGTCGTTGGACAGAGCAACTACGCATCTGGATGTGTCTTTAAGGATACATTCGGACATCAACTCGGTAGAGAGTGGCCTTGTAGCGTAAAAGTAATAAATTGGGGCTACTGGGGAAGCGTCGGTATCGTTGCGACTCCCGGCTACCGGGAACGTATGGCGAATTCAGGTATTGGCTCCATAGAGCCGGATGAGGCTATGCAGGGGCTTGATACGTTCTTGTCCGGTGGAATCAATCAGGTTGCGC
>JARRQD010000189.1:0-7306 GCA_037382205.1 Candidatus Thiodiazotropha sp. | reverse complement strand
AATTTAAAGGAAGTAGTCACGGTCTATCCGCAAGATCTTCCTTCATTGGTTGCGGCTGTCCAAGAGAGCATGCCTGGGCGCAACGCTGAAGCCAAAGAGATCATAGAAAAAGGTGGATTACGGCGAGATGAAATGGACAGCCTGCTTATCAGACTGCTTTGGGGGCAGTTGCAGATTGCTGGTATGTTCCGGCAGGAGACCGATACACTCGATGGGGTCAAGCAAAAGTCAGGTATATGCGAACAATTCGATAGATGGTTTGCTGAGTCAATCACCTATTTTGTTCGCGAAAAATTTCTCTCCCTAAATGGTGAATTGTGTACTTCCGTGAGATCTGCAGAGACAGACATGGATGCGCTGTGGGCAGAGTGGCGGGAACAATCAAGACTGTGGCTGCAGGATCCTAATATGAGGGCCCAGGTGCGCTTGGTTGAGGCAACGCTCAGCGACCTGCCAGAGATTCTGAAAGGTAAGGTTCCTGCCACGGATATTTTGTTTCCGAATTCCTCAATGACGCTGGTGGAAGGTATCTATAAGAACAATGAGGTATCGGATTTCTATAACAGTGTTTTAGCCGATACGGTGGTCGCCTATATTAAAGAGCGGATCAATCGTGATCCTGCTACGCAAATACGCTTATTCGAAATAGGGGCTGGAACGGGCGGCACCACGGCAAGCGTGTTACCGAGGCTGGAGCCGTACCGGGATAATATCGCAGAGTACTGTTACACCGACCTTTCTCGGGCATTTTTGCTGCACGCGGAAAATGAGTTTGGCCCAGGCCACCCCTATTTGACCTATCGTATTTTTAATGCAGAGTCACCCGTGGTGGATCAGGAAGTTGCCGCCGGAGGCTATGATTTGGTAATCGCAACCAACGTATTGCATGCTACGAAAAACATCCGGCGGACACTACGCAATACAAAGGCCATACTTCGGAAGAACGGGCTGCTTCTGTTGAACGAAATTAATAGGAACGACCTGTTTACTCATTTGACTTTCGGCCTGTTGGAAGGATGGTGGCTTTATGAGGATAGCGGTTTGCGCATTTCAGGTTGCCCCGGGTTGTATCCGGACACATGGCGGGATGTTCTTGGATGGGAAGGATTCGATACGGTTTCTTTTCCAGCACGACAGGCTGGTGTCCTGGGTCAGCAGGTCATCGTTGCAGAGAGTAATGGTCTTGTACGGCAAAAGAAAAAGTACGAGGAACATCAATCTATCAGGCAGCAAAGTAAGGGCAGACAGAACGAGGACTGGCCATTATTAGAGTCGGGTGATCCGGCAAATTGCAAGGAGGCGGCGCAAGATGTTCTGAGGAAGAAGAGCGCATACTTTCTCAGGAAGTTGGTTGCAGACACCCTGAAGACGCAAGCCGAAAAAATAGATATGTCCGAGCCGTTAGAAGAGTATGGTATTGACTCCATACTCGTTGTACAGCTAACTAATGCCCTGCGAAAGGTATTCGATAATGTAAGCAGTACCCTGTTTTTTGAACATCAGACGCTAGATGAGCTGGTTGATTATTTCATTAAGACCCAGCGGAATACCTTGATTGCATTGTTTGGACTGGATCAGTATGACGAAGAGCAGCAGCCGGTTGATAATGAACAAAGGGATAAGGAAAAGTCTCTAAAAACAACCGCGCACATCAGCGAGGTGAACCAGGTCCTCGCCAAGATGCCAGCGGGTAGCGCGAAAAACAGTCACGGGCAACCGATCCAAGTTGATGATATAGCCGTTATTGGACTGTCCGGCCGATACCCTATGGCGGACAATGTTAACCAGTTTTGGGACAATCTAAAGAGCGGGAAGAACTGTATCAGCGAAATACCCAAGGATCGCTGGAACTGGCGGGCGTATTACAGTGAAGAAAAGGGTAAACAAGGCTCGGTGTATACCAAATGGGGTGGTTTTGTTGATGATATAGATAAATTTGACCCTCTATTTTTTCAGATTTCTCCGGCGGAAGCCGAGAAGATGGACCCTCAGGAGCGCCTGTTTCTTCAAGAGGTACACGCGGCAATAGAAGATGCTGGTTATGTGCCCTCCGGTCTTTGTGAGAGCGGAAAGGTTGGAGTATTCGTCGGTGTTATGAATGGCACTTACCCTGGCGAGCCCAATTACTGGTCTATAGCCAACCGAGTATCCTATTTTCTGAATTTCCACGGTCCCAGCATGGCGGTGGATTCAGCATGTTCATCTTCCTTGACTGCAATACATCTGGCTTTGGAAAGCCTGTATAGCGGAAGCAGTGAATGTGCGGTTGCCGGTGGCGTCAACTTAGTAATGGCACCATCGCACTACGTGCGCTTATCGTCGATAACACTGCTGTCCAGCGGTGAAGTGTGCAAGGCATATGGCGCCGGTGCCGACGGGTTTATCGATGGTGAAGGCGTGGGTGCTATCGTGCTAAAGCCGTTACACAAAGCTGTTGCCGACGGGGACCATATCTATGGTGTAATCAAGGGTAGCATGGTGAATGCTGGTGGAAAGACCAACGGTTATACGGTTCCCAACCCTACGGCACAATATCAGGTGATCTCTGACGCCTTGGTGCGGGCTGGAAAAAACGCCCGTGCCATCAGCTACATCGAAGGCCATGGTACTGGGACTGCGCTTGGCGATCCTATAGAAATTGCGGGGCTCACAAGGGCTTTTAGGCGTGATACCAGCGATAAGTCTTTTTGTGCTATCGGGTCGGTAAAGTCGAATATCGGTCATTGTGAGAGCGCGGCCGGTATCGCCAGTATAACTAAGGTTCTGCTACAGCTTAAATATCGGAAGCTAGTGCCATCATTACATTCGGGCAAGCCGAATCCAGAGATTGATTTTGCTCAAACACCGTTTACGGTGCAGCACGAACTGACAAATTGGAGACGTCCGCGACTGGATACAGAGGATGGTGTTCATGAGTATCCGCGTTGTGCGGGGATCTCCTCCTTCGGGGCCGGCGGCGCGAATGCCCATTTGATCATTGAGGAGTATTCGCCAGACCTGGCCGTGCAATCTCTTGGTACCACGATGGTAAGGCGTTCGTTTATCATTGTATTGTCGGCGAAAAAAGAGACGCGTTTGCGGGCATATGCGGCGCGGCTCCTGAATGCATTGCAGGATCAACGATTCAGAGATTCCGATTTGGCTGATATCGCCTATTCCCTGCAGGTAGGGCGTGATGCGATGGAGGTACGCATGGGCTTGGTGGCAGGCTCACTGGTGGAGCTTGTCGAGCGGCTTAGAGCCTTTGTGGCTGGAAGAGAGGGAGACGCCAAGCTGCTTGTTGGTAGCATCAAGCAGAATAAAGATACACTGGCTGTCTTTTCCGCCGATGAAGACATGGATAGCATGATAGATGCATGGATAGCAAAGGAAAAATATGCAAAGATTTTGGAAGTATGGATAAAGGGGATCGATATCGATTGGCGGCGGTTGTACAAAAACGGACGTCCGCGTCGGATCAGTTTACCGACTTATCCGTTTGAGAAAAAACAATGCTGGATTTCACCTTTTACACAAAGTTTTGTAGCTTCGAATGCGAATCCTGACAGGATTACGCCGCACCTTCACCCACTATTGCATCAAAATGTATCGGACTTTTCAGGTCTGCAATATTTAACAACACTATCAGGTGACGAGTTCTTTCTGGTAGACCATAAGGTGCAAGGCAGCAAGGTATTGCCTGGCGTATGTTATCTGGAGATGGTGCGCGAGGCGATCAAGCAGACAGCAGGTCAGGAATGCATGGCTGTAACGCTTGAGAATGTTGTCTGGACCAGGCCGCTGATTGTCCAGGATGAGCCAGTCCGGGTCTATGTATCGCTTCAACCATTGGAGAGTGGAGAAGTTGATTATGAGGTGTATTGCAAATCTGAAGCAATTGGGTCAAATCGTGTGGTTTACAGCCAGGGCCGGGCAAAACTAAATAGTGTCGGGCCGGTTCAGCTTATCGACCTGCCTGCGTTGAAATGGCAATGCGAAGATTTTGCTCTGAGTCGTGAGAAGTGTTACGAGATTTATGATTCGATGGGAATTGTATATGGGCCGAGCCACCAGGGCATTGAAGAGTTGTTTGTCGGTACAAATAAGATACTTACAAGATTGAGATTGCCATCTTGTGTTTCGGATTCTCAAAATCACTACCACTTACACCCAAGCCTGGTCGATTCTGCGTTGCAGGCGACACTCGGTTTACGGCTCGGGTCAGATGATAATCATAGCAATTTGGTTTTGCCTTTTGCCTTACGCTCGATTCGTATTATTGATCAATGCAGTGACACAATGTGGGCTGTGATCAGTAGTTATAACGAAGGTGAACGAAACTGCAAAACCACCATAGTTAACGTGGATTTATGCAATGATCAAGGTAAAGTATGTGCCCAGCTCAGAGGGCTTTCCTTACGTGAGCAAGAAAGTGGAAAGCCAAATAATGAGGAAAAAATCGAGGAAGCTGGTGTAGGACAAATTGATCACGGCATGGATGGAATTCAGACCTTGATTCCTGTATGGAATACATTTGATGTCAGGGAAAAATCAGCATCGGTGGATAACACTGAAAAGACGATAATTATCAATCCGAGGCAAAGTGACCGGGAGCGATTAACTGAGCAATATTCTGACAAACAAATAGTGGAGTTGGGGCCTGGGCTTTCTATCGCAGAGATTGAAGCCGTGCTTAGACGGTATGGCCCGATAGATCGCATTATGTGGAATGCGCCATCTGGCCAGCTGCAGTCAGTCATCTCCGATGATGTGATCGATTTACAACAAGTCGGTGTGCTTCAGTACTTTCGCCTTATAAAGGCCTTGCTGCAGTTAGGTTACGGACCCTCTGACCTCTCTTTGGACGTGTTGACGACTCAAGCACAGCCAGTCCGGAAAATGGATCAGCTTTATCCAGTGCATGCGAGTATTCACGGCTTATGCGGCTCTTTAGCTAAAGAGTACCCTAATTGGAAGGTGAGACTCGTAGATCTTGGGGATGATTGTGTCTTGCCAATAGATGAAATCATCAGTCTTCCTGTTGATCCGCGAGGTGATGCGTGGGGCTATAGAGGGCAGGAGTGGTATAAGCAGCAACTGATCAGGAGCCGCCTGTCCCATAATTCCGATAATTCCGGAACGCTTTATAAAAATGGCGGCGTGTATGTCGTAATCGGTGGTGCTGGCGGGATAGGCACGGCCTGGAGCGATTACATGATCCGCGCCTACCAGGCAAAGATTATCTGGATCGGACGCAGAGCTACGGATGAAGTCATTCAAGGTAAACTGGAGGCTTTATCGAAATCAGGTCATACGCCCTATTACATCCAGGCCGATGCGACGGATAGGTCCTCCTTAAGCCGTGCATACGATGAAATAAAAGCAAGATTTAGCTGCGTCAATGGTGTCATTCATTCAGCCATCGTCTTATTAGATAAAAGCTTGGCCAAAATGGATGAAGAGAGGTTTCGTCAAGGTTTGTCAGCAAAGGTCGACATATCTGTTCGCATCGCTCAGGTGTTCTCTCAAGAGAATTTGGATTTTATGCTCTTTTTCTCTTCGATGAATTCATTTAGCAAACTCGCGGGGCAAAGCAATTATGCATCTGGTTGTACTTTCAAAGATGCCTTTGCTTATCGTTTGGCGCAGGAAGTGACATGCCCAATCAAGATAGTCAACTGGGGGTATTGGGGAAGTACAGGCATTGTTGCGTCAAAAGATTATCAAGCACGCATGGAAAGGACAGGTATAGGCTCTATTGAGCCGCTAGAAGGTATGAGGAAATTAGAGGCGGTTCTGGCGGATCCAGTGGGGCAGGTGGCACTGATCAAGACAACGAGGCCGAATGCCATTTCCCAAATACACGAAGGTGAACAGATCGTTATTCTGCCCGAAGAACTTCCTTTGATAGAATCCGGCAGACTGCGTTGTGTCCAGGAAAATGGAGAGGTGTCTGATTCGACAGAGGTCACCCCGGCGAATGATAAAGAGGCGCTGCCGGCAAAACTGCGCGACATTGTCGTCACAGAAGTTTGCACGCTATTACAGTTGAATCCTGCAGACTTGGACCTAAAGTGCGATTTACTGGATAACGGGTTCGATATGGTTGCATTGAGCAGAATCGTTGATCGACTCAATCAAAGATTCTCGATTGAGCTTGGCACGGATGTCTTTGTCGAGCAGGCAACGCTTGATGGTCTCGTCGGATTTGTTCAGGAGGAGCTTAAAAAAGCGGCTGAGATAGGAGGTCTTGGTAAACCGGATGGCTATAGCCCTCCCTTTGACATGAGTACTTTAGAGAATAGCTTAAGGGAAAAAGAGGTAATGGATACTCATTTGATTGAGCTGCTATGGGCACAGCTTCAGTCAATGGGTATGTTCTCACAAGGTGAGATAAGTGTCGAAGGGCAAAGGTCAAAACTTGGCATACTGAAATTTTTTGATCGCTGGCTGGAAGAAAGCTATCGGATGTTGACGCTCGGAAAGTATTTGCGATCTAACGGGTCCCAGTGGGCGCTTGCAGATAGCAGTCCTATGGATGTGACGGAAGCGTGGCGGCAGTGGGAAGCCTCTAAGTCGCCCTGGCGCAATTGTGCTGATATGAAAGCACAAGTTGAGTTACTCGATGTGACAGTGAGAGCGCTACCTGATGTTCTTACCGGCAAGCAGCAGGCGACAGATATATTGTTCCCAAATGGTTCTATGGAGCGGGTTGAGGGAATCTATAAAAACAATAGTGTTTCCGACTATTTCAATTTATCCCTATGCAAATCGCTTATTGACTACCTGGAGGCGAGAAAGGCGCATGATCCATCGTTCCGGTTGCGTATTATAGAGATCGGTTCTGGGACGGGCGGTACAAGCAGTATGCTTTTCTCTCAGCTTAAACCCTACCAGGAACACATAGAGGAGTATTGTTATACAGATCTTTCAGCAGCTTTCTTGATGCATGCAGAGAAAGCATATGGTCCTATTGCACCTTATTTGTCGTATAGAATCATAAATATCGAAGAGCCTGTTGAGAAGCAAGGTGTCGATTTGGGCTCGTATGATGTTGTGATAGCGGCGAATGTACTACATGCGACGAAAAATATCAGGCTAACACTACGCAATGCAAAGGCAATGTTGGCCAAAAACGGCCTTATTGTACTTAATGAGTTATGCAAAAATAGTCTATTTGCGCATCTCACATTTGGCCTGTTGGAAGGTTGGTGGCTGTATGAGGATCCAGCTCTGCGAATAAGGGGCTGTCCTGGGTTGTCTTCCCAGTCCTGGAAACAAGTGTTGGGAGAAGAGGGTTTTATGATGAACGATTTTCCTCTGTCCG
>JARRQD010000188.1:0-17137 GCA_037382205.1 Candidatus Thiodiazotropha sp. | reverse complement strand
ACTCGCCGCCACGGATCATGCCGATCAATCCCCCCATGGCCCTGCCTGTGTAGACCGGATCAGTAGTATGGCTTCAGTTTCAGTCGTCAATGGTTGCTCCATTAACAAGGGCTGCAACGCAGGATTGAGTCATTTGCGGGCCTCTGAAAACGTCAAACAGTATAGGACACCACACCGCCAAGCACCAAGCCACTCAGATCATCCCGTTTCATGAATATTTCCGGGCCATCCAGAGCTGAACTCAGACGGGAGAGCTTGGTGATGGGGGGTGGGAAGAGCCCAAGATTCACTTTCGAGGGGGATGTAATGCTCATTCTGAAAACATGGATCGCAATAAAGATTGTGCTTTTTATTCAAGAGCACCGAGATGCCTTATGAGTAATTTTAGCCTGACTGAAGCATCGCTTTAACCACATCGTTCCAGGCCAACGCAAGATTGGTCCGATTGTATCCCCCACCACCCAAGGCGATAAAACGGCCCTGACAGAATTCGTTTGCGATACGACACAAGCTGGCAGCGGCATGGGCGTGAGCGGCGGGGGTAAAGGCCATATGTGTGATGGGATCCCCTTCCACGCTGTCCGCACCGGCCTGGAGAATGATCAATTCTGGTTTACTCTGTCGAACGAACGCTTCAACCATCGGCCAGACCTGATGGAACATCTCATCATCCGCCAAGGGGGGCAGAGGCAGGTTGAGCTTTGTCCCTTTGGCAACCCCCTTACCTCGCTCCTCAACGGCACCGCTTCCCGGATAGAGAAAGCGGCCATCTTCATGAATATCGGCAATGATCAGATCAGGATCAGACTCAAACGCATAGAAGACACCATCCCCATGATGGGCATCGATATCCACATAAGCAATGCGCTTGATACCATGAGACAATCTGAGATTTTCAATCAATACACCTGCATCGTTAAAGACACAGAAACCTGCTGCGGAATCCCGTCGGGCATGATGCAGACCGGCAATAGGTACAAAGACCTTAGGCTGATCGCCTGAAAGCATCTGGTCGATGCCATCCAGTACCGATCCAACCACCGTAGCGGCCGCTTCATAGACCCCCTTGAACGCCGGGGTATCACCTTGATCCAGATAACCACTGCCCGTCACAGACTGTTGTTTCACCTGATTCAGGTAGCGCTCTGTGTGAAATGCCAGCAGCGGTGAATCGGTGCATTGTTGTGGAGAAGCGATTGTGAGCTGCTTATCCAAACCCCGTTTGAGTGTCTCCTGCCAAAACGCCTGAAGCCTGTCAGGTCCGAATGGATGCCCGTCACCAAAGCCATATCGACCGAGCGACTCACCGAAGTAGAGGGTTACCGGTTTTTCGCTCATGTGATTTGTGTCTCCAAGTTTTTTCGATTAAGGAAGCTCAGATTAATAGGATCACACCGGAGAATAAAGCATAAGGGCCGGGGAAATAAATGATCATCCAATCTTGCTTGTCTTTTGCCCCGGCTTGGTTGTTACACAAAGGGTCACGTAGAGCGGCTATGCTCTAGTGTGGTGCTTACTGTCTTAAACCGAATAAAATCAACAACTGCAGACTTGTGACAGGAGTAGCAATGGACGAACAATCCAATCAGAATCAATCACACAATCAATTGAGCAATGACCAACATAGGATACAGCCTAACCAATATCGATTGACCGAGTCAGGTAGATCAAAACAGGCGATCGATCCTATTCTGAAACAGATCCTTTCAATGCTCACACCACATCTGGCTTCAGACTCGAAACGCTCGCCACTCGGTGGTGTTGGTATCTTCCATTGCCTTCAACCTCAGGCGCTTCGCGATGTGCCTATTCACCAGGCCATCGCCGTGCTGGTGGTAAGCGGTCGAAAAATAATCTTAGTTGGAGAGCGGAAGATCGAGGTTGACCCCGGAGAGTTACTGCTGCTCCCTGGCGGTTGCACTGTGGAAGTTGGTAACCATCCCGGTCCGCTGGGTGAACCCTATCTCGGTCTTGCCATGAGCTTTTCCCAACAGACCATTGAACAGCTCAGACGTGCCTATGGCACTGAAATACCCGCTGACACCAGGCCGCACTGGAGAGCTGTGGCGCCCAAGGATATGGTTGCCGCCATGGCTCAATGGGTTGATTGGTGCCTCCACCACCCGCCGGATCCCACCCTTAGCAGACACCGGCAGGTGGAGATTCTGATGCTCCTTGCCCGTACTGGTATCGCAGGCAACCTGTTGATTGCTCGTCACTCGGCGTGGGGTGAGCAGGTCGTACAGCTGATCGCTCAGTATCCAGCAAAGGAGTGGAGCGCAGCAATGGTATGCCAACGCCTTGGGATCGGTGAATCGACCCTGCGCCGTCATCTTAGCCAGGAAGGGGTTGGCTTTCGTCAACTGCTGGAGGAGTGCCGTATGGTGACCTCCCTTGCTTTGCTTCAAGAGACCTACTGGCCGGTTGGGCAGGTGGCTGAAGCGGTTGGTTACAAATCCCACTCTCGCTTCAGCGAGCGCTTCAAACGTCGCTTCGGTCTCTCTCCCGTCGAGTTAAAAAAGACCCGTGAGAGCGGTAGGGAGTAGAAATCGAGCGATAGAGGCAAAGTAGCAATTACAAAACTGCTAATCTGATGCCACATCACATTTTCAGGAAATCATCATGAACACAATAAAATTCATAACCACTGCGGCAATACTTGCAATCACGCCCTTGGCTCATAGCTTCGAACTCACCAGCACAGATATCCAGGCCGGCAAACCGATGCCCAAGTCACAGGAGTATCAAGGATTCGGTTGCGACGGGGCCAATATCTCGCCTCAGCTTGCCTGGCGCGACGCACCTGAAGGCACCAAGAGCTTCGCCATTACCGCCTACGATCCGGACGCCCCCACCGGCAGCGGCTGGTGGCACTGGATTGTCTTCAATATTGCCGTTGATGTTAAACAACTCCCCCGCGGTGCGGGTGATGCCAAATCGACGCCTATGGTAGCCGGCATGGTTCAACACCGCACCGACTACGGCACACCCGGCTTTGGCGGCGCCTGCCCACCGAAAGGCGACAAGGCCCACCGCTATCAGTTTAAGGTGTTTGCCCTGGATGTGGAAAAATTGGATATCGCACCAGAAAGTTCAGCAGCGCTGGTTGGTTATATGCTTAACAGTCATAAGCTGGGTGTTGCGGAGCTCGAAGCACTCTACCAGCGTTGAGTTTGTTGAGCCCTAATCCGAACCCAACTTTCGGGTTAGGCTCCAACAGGCTATTCCATCATTCCACGATCTCATTACGGTGAATGGGGTATCTATGAAATCGCTCTACAAATCTACTGAAAAGCGCTCATTTCAGAGGCAGATAGATATCTGTGATTTGCTCATGTTCGGCAACTTCCGGCAACCGTTTCAGATAGTGGAAGAAGATCGGAAAATCACGCAGCTCTTCACCACTTTCTGCTAGCCATTCTTGATATAGGGGATATACGCTCTCACTGATCCGGTCCGTTGATCCGAGATGTCGCAGCTTCGCACAACGACCACCTGGAATTGACTTGGTAATGACACCCTGTGGATTATCAGCCACCGCGCTATGGACTTCGCTGCAGATATCGAAACGAAATGAGTCGGCCGGGGTGGTCGCTGGATCATCGTAGGGGACGCCAAAGGTTCTACGGCTGGCATTGGGTGAGCGTCCACTCTGTTTACGCCAATCAATAAATACCTTCACCGACGCCAATAGACGCTCTGGCGCTCCACGATGCTCCAGAACAGCAACCATTGTTTCATCAAAATCCACGATTTGAATATTCATTAAGCTACCCCTTTCTCGTTCTGGCAATGGCATGCGTTCGTTCCAGGGCTGCCATGCCGGTTGGTTTCTGAATTGAGAAGGGGTTTGACCAATGCACCTTTTAAAGGCCCGGGTGAACGACTCGGGATTTTCAAATCCAGCCTCATAGCCGATGTCGATAATCCGCCTCTGCTCAGAGAACACCAGCTGATAAGATGCCCGACGCAGGCGCAGCAACTGGATATAGCGAACCACGCTCATACCCACATAGGCAGAAAACTGACGCTGGAAATGGAAAGCTGAAAAACAGGCCAGTTCACTCAACTGCTCGATCGACACTCTCTCATCAAGATGTCTCTCGATATAGTCGAAGACACGATCAAATCTCTCGGCATAGACGCTGGCCTGTTTGTCTGTCACACATACCTCCTCGATTGAGGCCACACTTTAATGCCTCGCAGCATCGGCTTCTTGACCGATACTGCGCATCTGTGTGGCGGATTGAATTAAGGGTCGAGGGCACTGAGCAAAGCGCTACGCAGTTGTTCTACCACTTGCTCACCGGTGCTGGTCGCACTCAGCAGCACCAACTCCACATCAGGAAGTGGCGGAAATTCATCATCGAACACCTTCAGGTCAGATTCCAACCAACGTTCCGTACGCACCCCCACACCTAATCCAGCACGCATGGCGGCACGCATACCGGCTAAGCTGGGAGTGGCTAACACGATGCGCCAGGAACGGCCAATGGCATCGAGGGAACCGAGCACCGCATTGCGAAAGATGCAGGGTCCATTAGCAAGAATCAGCGGTACCGGTTGATCGTTGGCAAGGTTAAAGGCCGGTGAACTGACCCACACCCGGCGCAACTGATCGATCACTTCAGCTCTCACCCCATTCGTTGGCTCACCCGGCTCTTGGAAGATAACAGCCAGATCGAGTTCACCCTGAGTTACCGCTTGACGCAATTTAAGATTGGCATCCACCCGAATCTCCAAGGCGACATCAGGATGGAGCCGTGAGAAGTGGCCCAGCAGTTCTGCGAGTCCGCCATCGGCCACCTCTTGCGCCGAACCCAGGCGAACTCGACCCTGCAGTCGCGTTTTTGCCAGTGCTCCCAGAGTTTCGTCATTAAGAGCCAGCATTCGCCTTGCATAGCCAAGCAGTAGCTCGCCGCGTTCTGTCAGGGTGAGATTTCGCGTATTGCGCACCAACAATGGGGTGTCGAGACGAACTTCCAACCGCTTAAGCTGCTGGCTGACCGTTGATTGGGTGCTATGCAGCCGCTCTGCCGCACGGGAGAAGCCTCCCCCATCCACCACAGCGACAAAGGTGCGCAACAAATCCAACTCCAAATCTCGGGGCGATCTATTCATATTATGAATAATAGTAATTTGAATGATTCATTTAATAAATTAATGTCAGTAGTTTAGACTCAATGAAACGAGTCAATGCGACTTCTGCAGCCCTCGATAACGCTCAATCTTCATTCCCATGGAGTCACTGATATCATCGAGAAGTTCTATGGCAGTGAGCTCATAAGATGATGCAAAAACGCGTCGCTTTTGGCTAGACACCACGAACAACAGGAACAAGCGAATGTCACCATTGAAACTTTACGATACGGAACGTTCCGGCAACTGCTACAAGGTGAGATTGTTACTCGCCATACTCGATCTGAACTATCAGCGTATCGCCGTCGATCTGCTCGCGGGTGAAAGCATGACGGAATCGTTCAAGGCACTCAATCCTCGAGGCCAGGTTCCGGTGTTGATCGATGGGGATCAAGTGATCTGGGATTCGATGGCAATTCTGGTCTATCTGGCCCGCCAATATGGGAATGAGCAGTGGCTGCCAGGGGACGCTCTGAATGAGGCACGAGTAATGCAGTGGCTTGCGGTTTCTGAGAATGAGTTACTCTACGGGCTGGCCCGCGCGCGCGCCAAGCAGCTGTTCGGTCGTCGATACGATCTGGCGCAGTGTCACCAGGATGCCAAGCCGGGTTTGCTAGCAATGGAACGACGTCTTGAAACCAGCCCATGGCTCGCTTCAGAGCAACCCACTATCGCCGATATTGCCTGTTACCCCTATGTCTCCCTTGCAGCTGAGGGGGACTTCTCCTTAAGCCCTTTTCCAGCGGTACAAGCTTGGTTGAAAAGGGTGGAAGCCATTGTGGGTTGGCAGCCTATGCTAGTGTAGTGTCCTATACAAATAATACATTTAGACGAGACCTATCATCCTAAAAAAATCAGTTGACCGCTCCATTCTACTAGCAGATTACTGATTTTAAAGAAAATAGCTTCGAGGGTTATGTCACCTGCTGGGTGAATCACGCTACAGCGTGAATGGCACGCTGTCCAACTGATCTTTTTAGGTTGAAGCAGGTTATTTCCGAATGATGTTTTAACGGCTCTGATTTACAAATCGATTAGGACACCTCGTAAGGTGCGGCCTACCGCACCCGAGGCGTGACAGAGAATCAGACATTAAGACTATCTGATATTAATAACGGTCTGGGTTACTGCATCCGCTGTTGTGATCACCTGAGCATTCGCCTGGAAATTACGTTGCGCGGTAATCAGGTTGACCAACTGCTTGGCCAGATCCACATTGGAGTTCTCCAGTGCACCGGACTGAATCAATCCGTAACTACTGGTACCGGCCTCACCGATCTGCACATCACCGGAGGAGAAAGATTCCGCCCAACTGGTATCACCAATCTGACGCAGACCCTGGGTGTTGGAGAAACGGGCCAGTGCAATCTTACCCAATGGTTCCGATTGTCCATTGGTAAAGCGGGCGAATACAACACCTGAATCATCAACATCCACACCACTCAAACGGCCTGAGGTAAAACCATCCTGGGAGAGTTCGTTTACCGCAAAGCCGGAACCGAACTGGGAGCTGGAACTGTAGTTGAAGGTCATACCACTGATGTCCGCTGCACCACCACCTGGGTTGAAATCATCAATCGTAACATTCCCTAGAGCATCCACATCACCGGTGCTGACTTGCAGAGCGCCAGTATCGGAAAATTGGATATCGGCGAATGTGCTACCACCGACTGTGACATTACTCCCATCAACAAAGGTAAAGGCATTCCACTGGTTATCCGCCACTTTGACATAGAACATGGTTGCCGTATGTGCCGTGCCCAGTGAGTCATAGATGGTGGTTGCCGTAGAGTGGTTGTAACTCAATGGATCAGGCGGAAAGCTAAATGTTGCTGCAGTTGGATCGAGAGTGACTGTCGGTGGTGTCTCCGCGGCACTCAGATTGAGCGTTGCCTCAATACTGGAGGTCGTTTGCGGTGTCCCTGAAACCACCGGCAGATTAAGGTCGACAGTTGAACCGGTATTGAACAGACTGCCCGTTGTGCCGATACGTGGAAAAACCTGCAGTCTGGAGCCTGACTGGTCAACCACGTTGCCATCACGATTCCATTGATCGCCATATCCAGGTTGTTCGAGGTGAACTCGGTACTGCCCTGGGAGAACTGTTGGGCGACCCGGGTCACCCGCACACCACGGCCCGGTACGGAGCGGCTAACATCGCTGATCGAGTTGGCATAGATATCTGCAAACTCGGCGCGGGACTCTTTAAAACCAACGGTACTGGCGTTGGCGACATTGTGTCCGGTGACTTCCAGATCGGTGGAAGCTGCATCGAGACCACTCAGTGCGATACGAAATGCCATCTTTTTTCTCCTGTCTAATCACTGAATGGGTATAGCCCATCCAATCTGAAAACGATTTGTCTACTGAATCTGCACCACATCATTGATCGAGACCTGCCCCAGGCCATCCAGATTGAGCTGAACACCATCTGTGCCACTTAGGTTGACACTCTCCACCTGGGCCGAAACCAGAACAGTGGGGGCCATCTCTGCATCATCAACACTGGCGCTTGCAGTGATCTGGTAGTAGCCGTCACCTGCGTAGTTCCCCGAGTCGTCAAAACCATCCCAACTGAAGGAGAGATTACCCGCCTCATGGGTACCTAGAGGCAGCTCACGCACCAATTCGCCAGCGCTGTTGGTTACCCTTAAGGTGATATTGCTCGCTGAGGACGGCAGCTGCAGGCTACCCTGAACCGCTTCACCCTCGGTCAGTACACCAACGTTACTTTCAACCAACACTTCCCGACCGACCAGACTGGCTGCCTGTAGTGCCTGATTAGAGGTCAGTGAGGCTTTAAGGTCGCTGAATGAGTCGTTCAGATCCCCGATACCGGATACAGTGGCAAACTGAGAGACCTGAGTGGCCATCTCGGAGTTTTCCATCGGCTTGAAAGGATCCTGATGAGTTAACTCGGTGACCAGCAGATTCATGAAGTCTTTCAGCCCGAGCTGACCCTGCTCGGTGGTATCAGTCTCGGTCTCTCTGACCAAACCGATATCTTCATATTGGTTGTAGGCGGAAACGATGCCGGTTGTCATAACGGTCTCCTTATTGACCCATGCGCAGGGTAGCTAGCAGCAACTGCTTGGCGGAGTTCGCCACTTCCACATTGCTCTGATATGAACGGGAGGCTGAGAGCATGTTGGCCATCTCTTCAACCATATTGACGTTGGAACGGAATATATAGCCCTCTTCGTTGGCCAGCGGATGATCCGGTGCATGCTCCTGAATCAGCGGTGCATCACTCTCTACCACACCGGCCATGCGAACCCCATGGGCCACTGCGTCTGGATTGAACTGATCGAGCATGGTCTGAAACACCGGCTGCCTGGCTCGGTAGGTCTCATCCCGACTGTTGCTCACTGCATCCGCATTGGCCATATTGCTGGCCACCAGATTCATACGCAGAGTCTGCGCGCTCATGCCGGTTGCAGCGGTATCAAATATTCTGAACATGGACATGACTATTCACCCTTCAACGCTTTGCGAAGACCACTGATCTTGCTGTTGACGAAACTGAGACTGGTCTGATACTCGATCGCATTGGTACCGAAGGCCGCATGCTCACGTTCGCTATCTACGGTATTGCCATCCAGTGACGGCTGACTCGGCACCCGATAGAGCAGTTGCGCCGGCGGTACGGTGCCAGATTCTGCCTGGATATGACCGCTGCTGGTGGTGGCCATACGCATACCGTCGCCCATCTGCTGCTGCAGCATCGCTTTGAAATCGATATCTCTGGCCTTGTAACCCGGGGTGTCGGCATTGGCCAGATTGGCGGAGAGGATCTCCGCTCGCTGGGAGCGTAGAACCAGGGCCCGCTCATGTATGCCGAAAAGATTGTCGAAGTCCATCAGATGCTCCACTGGATGAAATGACTCACTAAGCAACTAGCAGGGAGCATGCCAAAAGAGTTAATTGGCAGAGAAATCAGTTGAATACAGGCTATATCGAGATCAACTGCCGGTGACTGAGCAACACAACGGCAATCGACTGCCGCAATCCGGCAAGCTTTGCCGTTAGATGATCAGACCGGCTGGCTAAGAACGGCTTGAGGAAAAGGGCTTGTAATGAAATATGGCGATCGGTGTTATGAGGCTATCCCTTCAAACGATAGGAGATACCGCCATGCCCCACTTTCATCTCAAACCGATCTGTCAGCTGATTGATCGATTCGGTCGAACCAAGAAACAGATAACCACCTGGGTTGAGGATATCCGCCATCCGCTCAACAATATCTTTCTTCAGATCATTTGAAAAATAGATCAATACGTTACGACAAAAGATCACATCAAAGCGCCCCATCGATTGAAAACTGTCGGCAAGATTCATCGGCTTGAAACTGACCCGGCGCTTGATCTCGGGCTTGACCTCCAGGCAATCCCCTTTGGGGATGAAAAAGCGTTGCCGTTGCTCATGAGTCAGACCCCGCTCAACCGCCAAGCCACAATAGACCCCTGTCCGGGCTTCATTAAGTACCTTGCTGGAGATATCCGTGGCCTGAATTTGAACCGGTCGCCCCCGCCCCTTGGCACTCTGATACTCATCCGCAATCATGCTGATATTATAGGGTTCCTGGCCACTGGAGCAGGCAGCAGACCAGATACGGATGGAACCATTCATCTGCTGATTGAGATCCGGCAGGATGGTCTCCTTAAGCAGAATATAGTGACCGATATCGCGAAACCAGAAGGTCTCATTGGTGGTCATGGCGTCGATGACCTTTACCTTCAGCCGGGAGTGAACCGGTGACTTAATCTGCTTGAGCAGTTCACCGAGAGAGGCGACGCCCGCGTCTTTCATCACACTGTTCAAGCGACTCGAGACCAGATACTCCTTACCATTTCCCAGCAGGATTCCGCAGGCCTGCTGGAGGAAGTCCTTGAATGCTTCGTAGTCAGCAGAACTGATGGCCGCGCTTCGATTGTACATAGTGTTATTTTTACTTAACGCCTTGGCGCTTAATCGTTAAGAAATCTCTTTCAACCTTTTGGTTACAGTTCCAACCAATTCATCCGGCATGAACTTGGCAAGAAAATGGTTGGCCCCAACCTTTTTCACCATACTCTCATTGAACACCCCGCTCAATGAAGAGTGAAGGATCACATAGAGATCCGCAAGTTTGGGGTTTTCCCGAATCGCGCTCACCAGTGAGTAGCCGTCCATCTTCGGCATTTCAATATCTGAGATCACCATCGCCAGCCAATCACTCACCTTACCCTCTTCCGACCAGGCGATCAGATGCTCCAGAGCTTCCCTACCATCTTTGGCCAGAATGGTTTCAAGCCCAATCTCTTCGAGCACCTTTTTGATCTGATTACGGGCCACCATGGAGTCATCCACGATCAGCACCTTGTAGGCCTCCAGATTTGCTCCCTCGGTATCGATCGGCTTGGTAATCTCCTCATCGATACCTAGCACTTCACTCAGCACCTTCTCAACGTCGATGATCTCGACCAATGATCCTTCAATCTCTGTAACCGCTGTCATATAGCTGTGGCGGCCCACCCCCTGTGGTGGTGGTAGAATATCTTCCCAATGGGTGTTGACGATCCGCTCCACATTGCCCACCAGAAAGGCCAACAGGCGACGATTGTATTCGGTGATAATGATGAAATAGTCCGTGGCCTTGCCCATTTTCGGCCCACCGATGGCATGACAAAGATCCATCACCGGGATGTTATTTCCCCTGAGAGAGGCCACACCCCGGATATTGGGATGCGCGCTCGGCAGAGCCGTTAGCGGAGGACATTGCACCACCTCTTTCACTTTAAATACATTGATGCCAAAAATCTGACGCCCCGCAAGGCGAAATAGCAGGAGTTCAAGACGATTTTGCCCAGCCAGTTTTGTCCTTTGGTCAACACTGTCTAACATTGAGGCCATGATTTGCCACCTTAAAATATGCAGTTATTGCCAGAATCGAGTAATAAGTATGGCGGCTTATGGGCGTCGACCTTTAGTTGAGTTAAAAAGATGATCATATCGGCACACTGTTTGCATCATAATATGTGGAATATGATGGAGAAAATGAATGATTAACCTGTTCAAGCAAGGCGGTGCGCTGCTGCTCGGACTTCTGATATCGGCCAGCGTAACTGCTCAGCCTGGAAATGACCAACACCAGGATCACCAGACCATTGTTGAAGTGGCCAAATCCTATCTGCAGACCACGTTGGTCCAGGATACGCTGGGGGCGAGCGTAAAAATCACCCCGCTGGACCATCGCCTCAAACTGGCCCGTTGCGAATCCCCGCTGGAGGCATTCAGCCCGCCGGGCGGGGTCAAGCTGGGCCGGACCACGGTGGGGGTTCGGTGTGTGACCCCCAGTCCCTGGTCGATCTACATCTCCGCCAATGTCTCCATTCAGGCAGCCGTGGTGGTTGCGACTCGCGATCTGGCCCGTGGAGAGGCGATCAGCAGCCAGCACCTGAAGCTCAAAATATCCGATACCAGCCATCTGTTGAGGGGGTATTTCGAATCAATTGACGAAGTTGCAGGCCAGACTTCAAAGCGCACCATACGCCGAGGCCAGGTGCTCACGCCATCGATGCTGGTGGTTCGTAAAACGGTCAAACGGGGGGATCAGGTAACCATCGTCGCCGGTGCCGGAGGTATCCAGGTACGCATGCAGGGCAAGGCCATGAAACAGGGTAATCCAGGTGATCTGATCACCGTAATGAACAGCAAATCGAAAAAGAAGGTCGTGGCCAGAGTCGTATCAAAAGGTCTGGTGATGGTCGACTGAGGTATACAATCCCAACGATACGGTGTAAAAAAACTGCAAACATGATTGGAATAACTCCTGCCCATGGCAGAATAGGCCTGAAGCTAAACTGAGGAATCGCAATGCCCATTCAAATCAATAGTCTTTCAAGCCGTAGTCTGAAAGGAACGGGTAAAAGCGGCAAAACAACCGCCGGCGGCAAGACCAAAGGCAGCAAGGGTGCAACTGCCGCTTCAACCACAGCAGGCGGCGATAGTCTGAACATCACCGGCGATGCCGGTAAACTTCAGGAACTGGAAGGGCGAATTGCCGATATGCCGATTGTGGATGGGCAAAAAGTTGAAGCCGTACAGCAGGCGCTGGCCAACGGCAGCTTTACCATCGACCCCCAGACCTGCGCCGACAAAATGCTGGCGATGGAACTCTCTCTACCCTAGCCGCCATGACCATTAATCCACAACAGCAGTCAAGCTTCGTGCGGATTCTGCTCAACGAGATCGACCTCACTCAGCAGCTGCTCAAGTTACTCCATCAGGAGTTTGAGCTGCTCAAAACCCCGCCTTCAGCAAAACTGCAAGAGCTGCTTGAACAGAAGCAACAAATGCTTCAGCAGATAGCGCAGTGCGTTCAGCAACACAACCAGCTGATGTCATCCCTGGGTTTCAGTCAGGATCGAAAGGGAACGGAAGATTTTATTCAGCAGTGTCCCGAGAGAGAACAACTGCAGACACGCTGGAGTCAGTTCACTTCCCTGCTTGAACAGTGCCAGAAACAGAATCAGATCAACGGTGGAGCTGTACAGCTGAATCAACATCAGGTAGCCCATACCCTGGATCTACTGAGAGGCTTCGCAAACGGTGACAAGACCTACGGCCCAGGCGGAGAATCCAGGCCGACCAGCAACTCTAAATCACTGGGTAAAGCCTAGTGTGGCGCTTCATACAAATTGACGATTATAGAAGCCTGCTCAGGCCAGGAGACTCCCATATTGAGATGAGACACCACTGGAGAATATTGCATCACTGGACGGGCGCGTCTTATAAAGTACACTGTAATAGCATGCTTTATTGAAAACTTCAGGGAACGATGGGTTAGCCAATCCCATATTGGCCACTTCACACCAAGATAATGGTAGAGTGATGATGACAAAACACAGCCTGATCCGTTTGTTCTCTCTTTTCGCCCTGTTATTGATGTTCTCAGATAGCTTTGCGACGGAGCTGAGACACCATTTCACTCACCGGCCGAGTCGGTGAGACAGGAAGCGGCTACTTCACTTGGGATGATGCGACGGTCGCCAATGGCGCTCCGTTGACGCTGGGCAATATTATTTCAGGCTCTTTGACCGTAACAGGTGCGGCGGTGCCAGGGGGCACACAGACCTTTGAACTAATCGATTGGATCGATGTACTCTTTACGAACACCCCCGGTTTTGCCTTAAACCTGAACATTCAGGCCGATAATGGTGTTGCCACTCTGCTTCCCCAGTTTGCTTATAATACGCTGGCGCAGGATGGTGCCGCATGGATTTCCGTACTAACCTTAACGCCAGGATCAACAACACTTGCCAATCCGACCCCAGTACCACTGTTGGACAGGCCGGCCTTGATCTTTGTTGTGTTACTGATCGCATTGACTGGAGCTTGGCAGATCAGGCGTCGGCGACTTATTCGCTGAGCTGAAACTGGTGCTCTCACTCCGTTTCTGGGTCTAAGGTGCCGGATTAACATTGATTGTGATACCCAGGGTATGGAGCTGCTCAAGGTCTTCTGCTCGATCGAGATCCCAGAGCAGTGGCAATTCACGCCAATCCCAGCGCAACTGACGCATCGCCAGCCGTGTAGTTTCCGCAACATCAGCCTGCCCCCAACGGTGATCTTTGAACAGGCACTCAGGCGCGGACTTCAATCCTAACAGCACATAGCCCCCGTCCCGGGCGGGACCCAACACCGCATCGCACGATTCCAACCATGCAAAAGCCTGCTGCAGATGCCGCGGCGTCAAAGCCGGGCAGTCAACACCCAGCAACACCACCTGCTGATAGTGCTGCAAAGCGCTGCGGGCGGCGTACATCATGCGCTGCCCCAGATCCCCGCCTTGCTGCAGGAAGAGGCTTAGAGTGGGCGACTTGGCCCATTGTTGAATCAGTGGATGATCCATCGAGGGGGTAAGCCATAGCAGAACAGGGTAGCCAGCCTCAGCCGTCAACCAGCCTAGCTGACGCTCCAACAAGCGGGCATAGAGCTTGGCGGCGCCGACTGCACCGAGCGCCGGGATCAAACGGGTTTTCACCCGGCCCGCCTCGGGCAGCTTGCTGAAGACCAGTACGGCTCTGGATGCTCTGTTCATCTGCATCAGTGGTTGTGATTGCGGTAGAAATCCACCAGACGTTGAGGGCTAACGCCTAACCAATAGGAGAGACGCAAACCCCACATCAAAAGGATGGTTGGTAGAACACCATTAGACTCCCAGCGTCGGCTCGAAGTCACCAGTTGCTGACGCAAACAGCGGGGTGCCGCATGCCGTTTTAGCCTTTTACTGATTTCCACATCCTCCATCAAAGGCAGAAGTGGAAATCCGCCAACCCTGTTGAATAGCACACGATGAACAAAGATCCCCTGATCCCCGGTTGCAATACCAGTGACTCTTGAACGCCAGTTCATCAACCGCTCAACCACTCTGAGAAGCGCATGACTACCGCTCAGGTGAATATCAAATCGGCCCCACAACAGTTCATCGAAAGGCGGCGTAAACATTGCGAGCTCGGATCCAGTCGTGATCTGGGAATCCGCATGAAGAAACCAGAGCAGCGTTCCCTCAGCTACAGACGCGCCCCGATTCATCTGTTGAGCACGGCCAGGTTCTGACAGGAGCAGATGATCAACATAGGTTTGCAGGGATCGATCGATTGGCGGTTCACTGCCCCCATCCACTAAAATCAGTTGATGACCCTGCTGGCGCAGATACTGCAACTGCAGCAGCAGACCGATCAGCCTCTCGCCTTCATTGAGGCATGGAATCACTATGCTCAGTTGCATTGACACCGCTGTTGCCCCCCCTTCCTAACCTCAGCCTGACCAGACAGTGTCAATCCTCCAGTGCGCCACCGCAACTGCTCCCCTGTCCCGCCGTACAGCCATAGCAGTGCTCCGCCACCTGGATCTCGAAGCCATGCAGATCCAGCTCCGACAGATCTCGTAGATGGGGTTTGAACAATTTATCCGCCTTCAGATGGATCTTCAGCATCTGATTGAAATCGCAGTCATAGAGATACCCCTGCCAATCGACACTCAATAGGGTTCGGCACATTACACTCTGCAAATTCTCCGCCTGGTAAGCGCTGCGCAACAGCGCCATGTAATCCTTAAACTGCCCCTTAGATTGCAACAGACTGCCAAATCGCTGGATCGGCATATTAGTTATGGTAAAGAGTTGGTTGAAATGGATACCAAAACGCTGCTCCAGCTGCCGCTGGTAGTCCGTCTGTAACGGACCTTGCGGGGGCGGCAACAGCGGCCCCTGCGGGTTGTAGACCAGATTCAGGTTCAAATTGCTATCGCGCTGACCATAGCCAAGGCTGTTGAGTTTTTTCAGCGACTCAATACTTTGCGCGTAACTCCCTTTGCCCCGCTGCTGATCCACATTCTCTTCCAGGTAACAGGGCAGAGAGGCTACCACTTCCACCTGATGTTCTGCCAGAAACTCTGCCAGGTCCTCATACCCCTCCTCCTGCAGGATCACCAGATTACTGCGCTCGATCACCTGAACACCCATGGCCCGCGCTTGTGCCACCAGATAACGAAAATGGGGATTCATCTCCGGTGCGCCGCCAGTCAGATCGAGGCGTTTCAGTCCCTGGCGGTGTAGAAACCCAAGTACCTCATCCACCGTCTCCCGACTCATCATCTCGGTCCGTTTTGGCCCCGCATTGACATGACAATGGACACAGGAGAGATTGCAGAGAAACCCCAGATTGACCTGCAGAGTCTCAAGCCGCTGCCGCTGAATCCTAGGAAATGTCGTAGGCTGAAGCAGATGGGCAGTATCTAACATGTTTCATCACCAGTTTGTTCTATCTTTATCCAATTGTTATCTGGCAGCCACTCAAGCCGCGAGTGCAAGGCGCAGCCCGCCGGGAATGGCGGTTCCCTTTCCAAGGGCTGCAACGCCGCAATCGTGGCTTGAGTGGCTTGCCGCAGGGCGAGGCAAGGGATTTAGCTCAATTTCATAATAGGCCTCGTCTAAATGTATGGTTTATATAGGACACTACACTAGGTTTTGTAGAAGATTTTTATGCAGCGACGAAATCCCTGCCAAATAAAGTGAAAGGGAGTGGTCACAATGGTTTACCAGTTTAAAAAACTGGCGAAACAGCGTACCATTTTGCTTCCCACTGCGGGATAAACTAACTTGGCCATATCTGCCCAGCACTCAACGGCGGCTTATGGCCTAAATGGTAAACAGCGCCTGCCCTCGTAGCTCAGCAGGATAGAGCAATCGCCTCCTAAGCGATAGGTCACAGGTTCGACTCCTGTCGAGGGCGCCAAATACCTAATCCATGATCGGCTGAGACCTCAACGAGTCAATCGAATGAGACGTAAACAGCTACACCAGATTTTGCTGATCGCAATCTGTTTGCTGGTCAGTCTGGCGAGCCATTCTCTCCAAGCTGCCACCCTCAAGGCGCGGGTCATCAATGTGGACAGTGGCGAACAGATTCAGATAAAAACCACTGATGGCCGTTTTCGACAGGTCAAACTCGCTGGCATTCAAATACCGAACCACTCAAAGATCTGGCTTGCCAATGCCAGACGCCACCTGGCCATGCTACTGGCCGGACGGATGGTCACTGTGGATTACCAAAAGCTGACTGCAAAGGGTGTTATACTCGGAGTAGTGAGGCATGGTGGTGCGGATGTCGCATTGCAGATGCTAAAAGCCGGTCTAGCCCATGTGTCTGATGGTGACCAACTCAAGCCACAAACTCTTAAGCTTTACCTGAACTATCAATCTCAGGCCAGAAACAAGGGCTTGGGACTGTGGCGCCAATATTGAATCGGCAAGCTAGTGTAGTGTCCTAAATAAAGCGTGCATTTAGAAAGCCACTCAAGCCGCGAGTGCAAGGCGCAGCCCGCCGGGAATGGCGGTTCCCTTTCCAAGGGGTGCAACGCCGCAATCGTGGCTTGGGTGGCTTGCCGCAGGGCGAGGCAAGGAATTTAAGCTCAATTTCATGAGAGGCCTCGTCTAAATGTATGGTTTATATAG
>JARRQD010000187.1:0-7377 GCA_037382205.1 Candidatus Thiodiazotropha sp. | reverse complement strand
TGGGGATACCCTGATCAATCCAATCAGCTATCCCTCTCAGTCAGCCTACTTGGCCTTGAGTACCTTGCGTCTCGTCGATCTACGGGCTGATCTGTTAGAAGCCGGCAACGTGTTGGATGAGGCCGCTGTGGACAGATACGCCTTTTTACGGGAGTTCTATCTGCAGCAGCGGCAGGTCGCCATCAAAGACGGTCTGAATCATATGGATGATGACGAGCTATTCGATGAAAGCCTGTTCGAAGAGCAAGAGCTGTTCAATGAGCTCGACGAATAAACGCGTTGATTCAAAAACCTATCCAGCCAGCAGCTGCCAGTGGATCGTCTGAGCAGCCTTGAGCGGCACAACCTGGTCGTTGCCGAATTGATAGCTTGCCGGTACCTGCCAGTCAGATTTCTGCAGGGTGATCTGTTGCGTATTGCGAGGCAGTCCATAGAAGTCGGGGCCAAAATGGCTGGCGAATCCTTGCAGCTTATCCAGTGCGCCTTCAGCCTCAAAAATTTCTGCATAGAGTTCGATCGCCGCATGGGCGGTATAGCAGCCAGCACAGCCGCAGGCGCACTCCTTGGCATGCTGCGGATGGGGGGCACTGTCGGTACCCAGAAAGAAACGGGGATCGCCGCTGGTCGCCGCATCGATTAAGGCGTCCTGATGGCTCTCACGTTTGAGTATGGGTAGGCAGTAGTAGTGGGGCCTGATGCCACCGGCCAGCATGTGATTTCTGTTGTACATCAGGTGTTGCACTGTAATGGTTGCGCCGGTGGGACCACTACTTTCACGCACGAAATCAACCGCATCACGGGTGGTCACATGTTCGAAGACGATAGCCAGTTGCGGAAAGTCATCTCTTAACATGCTCATGTAACGATCGATAAACACTCGTTCCCGATCGAAAATGTCTATTTGCGGTTCGGTGACCTCAGCGTGTACCAGCAGTGGCATGGATTCCCGCTGCATGGTTTCGAGCACTGGATAGAGTTTATGGATATCGGTAACACCAGCATCGGAGTTCGTGGTAGCGCCGGCGGGATAGAGTTTGATGCCATGGATGAAACCGCTCTGTTTTGCTTTGACGACCTCGTCAGAAGTCAGGCGATCAGTCATATAGAGTGTCATGAGTGGTGTGAAACCACTGTTTTCAGGTAAGGCATTGAGGATTCGCTGGCGATACTCAGCCGCCAGCTGTGTATTAGCGACCGGCGGCTTCAGGTTCGGCATCACGATCGCTCTGGCAAAACGTTCGGCAGTATGGGCAACCACCGAGGCCATGGCTTCGTCGTCACGTAGATGTAGATGCCAGTCATCGGGTTTCGTTAGGGTGATTTGCATGTCTCTTTGTTGGGCGATTACGAATTGGTTGTACCATTGTCGCACAGACGCTGCAGTTGATGAATGATCTGCTAAGCGTCACTCATTGAAATAGTCTGTTTGGCCGTTGTTACACGATATTGGTTTCATGCTGGGCTGCTGATTAAATAAAGTGGGCGGGCGCCAGCGGCTAAATTTTATAATAAGATTCCTGAGCGCTGTTTTCTTAGGTATTCGCTATTTAATCTAATTTTACTATTAGAATTTATTATTTGTTAATTTAAGTAATTTCTAATATTCTACGTTACGAAAGCTACGCAGTATCTGCTTTCTCAACAAAATTCGAAGACGACATTCTATCTTTTGAGGAGAGTGAAATGAAAAAAATCGTTCAAGCTACTGCTGCTGCTGCTCTTATTGTTGCTTCCGCTTCTGCATCTGCATGGTGGGGTGGTCCTGGTTACAACCGTGGTTGGGGTAATGATGGTTGGGGTGACGGCTGGGGTGATGGCTCCGGTGACTTCAGCTTCGGCATGAGTGGTAGCGCTCGTGGTTCTGGCTATGGTCGTGGCAACAACTACTACCGTGATTACTATGGCTATGGTCCTTACGGCTATGGCGCACCTTACGGTTATGGTTATGCTCCTTATGGCTATCCTCCAGTTGCGCCTGCAGCGCCTGCAGCGCCTGCAGCGCCAGCCGCTCCTGCTAAATAAGGCGGCTTTATAAAAAAGGAACTATTGCACAGGGACGTGCCTAGATAAACTTGCGTAGTTTTCAAAACACAGATTTTTTGGGTACTTTTACAATGAAAAAGATTTCTATCATTGCCGCAGCAATCGCTTTGGCAGCCAGCTCTGCAACTGTTAACGCCTGGTGGGGTGACAACTGGAATGACGACTTTTTTGGTGACGGCTTCGGCGCTGGAGACTTCGACTTCAACTTCAACATGCGTGCACATGGCAACGGCTACGGCCGTGGTTATGGTCGTGGCTATGGCTATGATGCTCCCTACTATGGTTATGCACCTTACTATGCACCGGCTCTGACCGAAGAGCAGAAGAGCGCCATGGCTGACCAGCAGAAGGCTTTTGCAGAACAGCAGAAAGCTTTTGCTGAGCAGCAGCAGAAAGCCTTCGAACAGGCGGTAGCCGCACAGCGTCAGTACGCTGAGCAACACAGCTCGGCTGATCCTTTCGCCGCTATGGAAGCGGATATGAAGGCCAGACAAGAGCAACAAGAGGCTTATCGCAAAGAGATGATGAGCCGTTTTGATCAGATGGCTCCGAAGCGTCCTGAAATGCCTGAGGCTGTGGCTAAGCGCATGGAAGAGTCCAAAGCTCGCCACGATGAGATGGTTAAAGAGATGGAAGCTCGTCGCGCAGAAGCGATCAAACAGATGGAAGCGCGTCACAAGGTTGCTATCGAGCGTAAGCCTTTCGAAATGCCGGCTTTCGAAGCTCGCAAAGAGATCTGATCGAAGCAAGATCAATGGCTGAAAAAGCGCATCCAGAGTGATCTGGATGCGCTTTTTTTATGTTTCCAGATAAAATGCAATCTTTTGCATCATGCTTGTGCAAAATCTTGGTATTAACCTAATTTAATCGTAAAAACAGTGGATTAGGCCATCAAAAATACCTATCACATAACGCTGAAATCCTCCTCATCTTGATGTATATTACGCGAATCAATTCAGATTATTGTTAATCCAAATAGTTTTTTTCTTCCTCTGTGTGGTCTGACCCTCAGAGGTGGATGGAATTGCATCAGGCTAACCACTGATGCCAAACAGCACAGCTAGAGAATAAAAATGCCAAGTAGACCCGATATCGACCCCATTGAGACACAGGAGTGGTTGGATGCCCTGGAGGCCGTACTCGAAAACGAAGGGGTGGAGCGTGCCCATTTTTTGATTGAGCGGCTGGTTGATAAGGCCCGTCGTTCCGGTGCCCATCTGCCATTCAGTGCTAATACAGCCTACGTCAACACCATTCCAGTCACCAAACAGCAGCGTTTTCCCGGTGATCGGGCGGTGGAGCGACGAATCCGCTCGTTCATCCGCTGGAATGCCATGGCGATGGTGGTTCAGGCCAATCGTATCTCCACCGAACTTGGCGGGCATATCTCAAGTTTCGCTTCCAGCGCGACCCTTTTCGATGTGGGTTTTAACCACTTTTTTCATGCACCGACCAAAGAGCGGGATGGCGATCTGATCTTTTTTCAGGGCCACTCAGCGCCAGGCGTTTACGCCCGGGCCTACCTGGAGGGACGCCTGAGTGAAGAGCAGCTCTATAGTTTTCGTCAAGAGGTGGATGGCCATGGGCTCTCCTCCTATCCTCACCCCTGGTTGATGCCCGGGTTCTGGCAGTTTCCCACGGTTTCCATGGGCCTTGGTCCATTAATGGCCATCTATCAGGCGCGCTTCATGCGCTATCTGCACGATCGGGGTATGGCCAATACGGAAGAGCGTAAGGTCTGGGCGTTCTGTGGTGATGGTGAGATGGATGAGCCGGAGGCGTTGGGTGCGATATCCCTGGCGGGTCGTGAGCGCCTGGACAATCTCGTCTTCGTCATCAACTGCAACTTGCAACGTCTTGATGGCCCGGTGCGGGGTAACGGCAAGATTATTCAAGAGCTGGAAGGGGTCTTCCGGGGTGCTGGATGGAATGTATTGAAGGTCATCTGGGGTGGTTATTGGGATCCGCTTTTTGCGCGTGATAAAAACGGCGTCCTCTTGAAACGCATGGAAGAGTGTGTGGATGGTGACTATCAGGCCTATAAGGCGAAAGGCGGTGCCTATACCCGTGAGCACTTTTTCGGCAAGTATCCCGAGCTGGATGAGATGGTCGCCAACATGACCGACGAGGATATCTGGCGCCTCAACAGAGGGGGACATGATCCTCACAAGGTGTTTGCCGCCTATGCCGAGGCGACGGCACACAAAGGTCAGCCGACTGTAATTTTAGCGAAAACCGTGAAAGGTTACGGGATGGGTGTCGCTGGTGAGGGACAGAACATCACCCATTCACAAAAGAAGATGGGCGAGGCGGCTTTGAAGGCTTTCAGGGACCGCTTCAATATTCCGATCTCTGATGATCAGATCGGAGCGGCGCCATTCTATAAGCCTCCGGCAGACAGTCCGGAGATGAAATATATGCATGAGCAACGCAGTAAACTGGGTGGCTTTGTACCGCAGCGTCGCACCAAGGTTGAATCGATGACGGTGCCGCCGTTGGAGAATTTCAAGGCGTTGCTTGAGGGCAGTGGTGAGCGGGAACAATCCACCACCATGGCCTTTGTTCGGCTGCTGAATATGCTGGTGCGGGATAAACAGCTTGGCAAACAGATTGTCCCCATTGTTCCTGACGAAGCCCGTACTTTCGGTATGGAGGGGATGTTCAGGCAGTTAGGAATCTACTCCTCGGTGGGGCAGCTCTATGAGCCGGTGGATGCGGATCAGGTGATGTTCTATCGGGAGGATAAGAAGGGGCAGATTCTGCAGGAGGGCATCAATGAGGCGGGCGCCATGTCCTCTTGGATTGCGGCAGCCACCTCCTACAGCAATCATGGGATCAGTATGATCCCCTTCTACATCTACTACTCCATGTTCGGCTTTCAACGCATCGGTGATCTGGCCTGGGCGGCGGGTGACATGCAGGCGCGAGGATTTCTGATCGGCGGTACCGCTGGCAGAACCACCCTCGCCGGTGAGGGACTGCAGCACCAGGATGGTCATAGCCATCTGCTGGCGGCAACCATTCCTAACTGCGTCGCTTACGATCCGGCATTTGCTTATGAACTGACAGTAATCGTGCTGGATGGCATGCGACGCATGTACCAACAGCAGGAGAGGGTTTTCTACTACATCACCGTAATGAATGAAAACTATCTCCAGCCGGCCATGCCGGAGGGTGTTGAAGAGGGCATAGTGCAGGGTATCTACCCGCTGCAGAAGGGGGGTAAACATAAGAAACGTGTTCAACTGCTTGGCAGCGGAACAATTCTTCGTGAAGTGATTGCCGCCGCTGAGCTGCTGGAAAAAGATTTCAAGGTTTCAGCGGATATTTGGAGTGTTACCAGCTTCAATGAATTGAGAAAGGAGGGGCTGGATGTGGAGCGCTGGAATACGCTGCATCCGCAAGAGGAGCAGCGACAGAGTTATGTGACTCGGCAACTCTCCGGTCAACTGGGCCCTGTAATCGCGGCGACTGACTATATCCGCAGCTACGCAGACCAGATCCGTCCATTTGTACCGGCTGCTTACAGCGTGCTGGGCACAGATGGATATGGGCGCAGTGACATGCGCAGTCAGCTGAGAAAGTTTTTTGAAGTCAATCGCTACTATGTGGTGGTTGCTGCTTTGAAATCGCTGGTGGATCAGGGTGATCTAAAAGCGGATGTGGTTACTCAGGCGATTAAAAAATACAAAATCGATCCGGATAAACCCAATCCCTGCACGGTATAGCAGCGGTTGAAGATTAAATTTGTACGGCCTGTCCGGACGTTAAAAAACAGAGTGCCTGAATGGCAATAAAGAGGATGAGACGTGGGTAAAACGACAGATGTACTGTTACCTGATATTGGTGATTTCGAATCGGTGGAAGTCATTGAGGTCTTGGTTGCTGAAGGTGACGAAGTCTCCGTTGAAGAGTCTCTGCTGACTCTGGAAAGTGATAAAGCCACCATGGAGATTCCATCTCCCCATGCTGGAACGGTCAAGCAGTTGATGGTGAAAGTGGGTGATCGGGTCAGTGAGGGGAATGTGATTCTGACCATTGAAGCGGCTGAGAGTGGATCGGGCGTGCATGATGAGTCGGATGCCGGATCGACACCGGCGCCTGCCGCTGAAGAGCTGGAAACCGTACAAGCCCCGGCGCCAGCCCCAAGTCAAGAGGCCACGAGCCGTGAGCCTGCCAATCGTCGGCCGGGGGATAAAGAGGCGCGGATTCCACCCGTACCGGAGAGCCCGGTACTCAGTGGTGAGCAGCATAAGCCCCATGCCAGCCCTTCGGTCAGGCGACTGGCCCGGGAGTTGGGGGTGGATCTCTCTTTGGTGAAAGGGCATGGGCCAAAACATCGGGTCTTAAAGGAGGATGTACAGAATTTCGTCAAGCAGTCGCTGCGTCGGGGGGAGTCTGGCGCCTCAGGCCGCAGTCGCTTTGAGATGCCCGGCGGGCCGGATGTGGATTACAGCCGCTTTGGTGAGGTTGAGTCTCAACCCTTAGGGCGTATCAAAAAGCTCAGTGCGGCCCATCTGCACCGCTGTTGGCTGACCGTGCCCCATGTCACCCAGTTCGATGAGGCCGATATCACAGAACTGGAGGCCTTTCGTAAAGCGCAGAAATCGGCGGCTGAAAAGCAGGACTTGCGACTTACTCTAATGCCTTTTCTGATGAAGTCAGTGGCGGCCGCCTTGCTGGAGATGCCGGCATTCAATGCCTCTCTTGATAGCGAGGGTGAAGCGCTGATTTTTCGCCACTATGTGAATATCGGTGTGGCGGTTGATACGCCGAACGGTTTGGTTGTGCCGGTGATCCGTGATGTGGATAAGAAGAGTCTCTTTGAACTTGCCGCTGAACTGATGGCGGTCAGTGAACGAGCCCGAGCGGGTAAACTGGCGCCAGCCGATCTGCAGGGGGGCTGTTTTTCCATCTCCAGTCTGGGAGGCATCGGCGGCACAGCCTTTACTCCCATCGTCAATGCGCCGGAGGTGGCGATACTTGGTGTTTCCCGCAGTAGCATGCAACCGGTCTGGGATGGCGCCAGCTTTCAGCCCAGGTTGATGTTGCCCCTCAGCCTATCCTATGACCACCGGGTCATTGATGGAGCAGAAGGGGTGAGATTTACTCGATTGCTCGCTTCACTGCTGGAAGATATCCGACGATTGCTGCTTTAACAGCCTAATTGTGCCTGATTGGTCAGGCAGAATCTCCAACTCTTTCTGACAGGAGACAATATCAGGCGCTTTAAAGTTATTTTGAGCTTGTCCGCTAATGGTATAAAGGTTGGCTTAAGTTTCTACTTTATGAACTGATATGTTTCAGGCCTGAGACAGCGATTGCCATTGCTGG
>JARRQD010000186.1:0-13677 GCA_037382205.1 Candidatus Thiodiazotropha sp. | reverse complement strand
GACTCCAGTGCCAGTTCCGGGGTGCGGTAACTCATGAAAGGCATATCTGAAACCAATAGAGCACTATTTCTGGCCCGGGCCACATTTCGGGTGTGGTATATCATCTCATCCAGGGTTACCGGCAGCGTACTCTCATGCCCCTGGATCACCATACCCAGCGAATCCCCTACCAGGATCACATCGATACCAGCCGACTCAATCAGCTTGGTGAAACTGGCGTCGTAGCTGGTCAATACTGAGATTTTTTCGCCGGCAACTTTCATCTCCACCAGGCTTTTGATTGTAACGTTCTTTCTGCTCATTTTACCCTACTCACTCAGAGTGACATGGTTGGATTGAGATAGCGCCTGTCAGGGCCCTCGCTGCTGATATGCTCAATCAAAAGATCAAAATCCTGCTGCCGCTCCAGTGGATTAATCTCCGCTGCATTGATGATCAGTAGTGGAGAGCGGTCATAATAGTAAAAAAAGTCTGTATAGGCATCACAGAGTTTTTCCAGATAGCTTGCTTCGATGGTCTTCTCCTGAGGGCGGGCACGCTTTTTTATCCGGCTCATCAGCGTCACCACCGGCGCTTGAAGATAGACCACTAAATCAGGGGGTGGCGCCTGCAGGGTCAACTGTTGATAGACCTGTTCATAGAGCGACAACTCATCCTTATCAAGATTGATCTGAGCAAACAGCTGATCCTTCTCAAGCATAAAATCTGCGATCAGATGTTGGCGAAACAGATCATCCTGAACGAGCCCATTCCACTGTCTGCTGCGTTGAAACAGGAAAAACAGCTGGGCCGGTAGAGCCGCCTCTCTGGGATTCTCATAGAATCGCTGCAAAAAGGGGTTTTCCTCTGCACCTTCCAGTAGCATCTCACTCTGAAAGTGGCTGGCGAGGCGTCGTACCAGACTGGTTTTACCTACCCCGATCGGCCCCTCCACCACAAGAAAACGGGGTATCTTAGGAGAGTCTTTCAACATCAGCCCCCTCGATGCCAGTATGCAGTGTCTGCAACAACCCCAGACCAGGTATACTGAGATCGGGTGGCGCAATCTCATGGAGTGGTAGGAGTACAAAATCCCGTTTAGCGATCTCAGGATGGGGAACTTTCAAGCGTGGCGTATCGATCATTTGATCACTGTAAAGGAGTAAATCCAAATCGAGACTGCGGGGCCCCCATCGACGCGTTCGTACTCGATGGTGCTTCAACTCCAGTTGCTGTAAGGAATCCAGCAGAGCGTCAGCCACCAATACAGTGGATAGCTGGGCCACCGCATTGATGAAATCCGCTTGATCCTGGGGACCGACCGGACGACTGCGATAGAGAGACGAGTGGCTTACCATTGAGGTATCCGGCAGCTGCGCGAGCTCTACCAGCGCAGTCTCTACTTGTCGTTTCGGATTTTGTAGATTACTGCCAAGGCCAATATAGACTGATACAGGATCATTCATCAACGGTCTGAGTTTTTTTACGGCGCCTTCTGCGACGTTTGCTCCGACCTCTTCTTCCCTGCTCGGTCATAGAAACTTTTTCCTGCCCATTGGCGTGCTGGTAGAGCGTCCACCAATCCGCCAACTCCCGATCCACCTCACCAGATTCAGCACGTAGCAGCAGAAAATCGTAGGCGGCCCTGAATTTCGGATGGCTCGCCAGGCGTTGCGGGCGTTTGCCCTGTCGCTGGGTAAAGCGGGCCTGCAGCTGCCAGATATCACGCATCGGATAGCTGAAGCGCTTTGGTATCGAGACATATTTGGAGTGCTTACTCAACACATCGGCTGCCGCATTTTGCAGGGCCTCCAGTGGGTGAACCCCTTCTGCCTCAAGCTGCTCGGCACCACGTCTGACCGGCTCCCACAATAATACAGCGAACAGGAAAGCAGGCGTTACAGATTTCCCCTGACTGAGGCGTTCATCGGTATTGGCCATGCCCCGATTAACGAAAGTGATGGGAAACTCATGATCCTCGTGAGATAGTGCCTCTTCGGTTGCCGGGAAGAGCTGACCGAAGAGTTCGTAGTGACGCAGTTTTTCAAAGCTCTCCAGTGCTGCACCACCGAGAAACAACTTCAACACCTCTTCATAGAGCCTTGCTGAAGGAACGTCCTCCAGCAGAGGGGCTAACCTGGCAATTGGCGCCTCGCTGGCGGGTTCAATAACAAATCCAAGCTTGGCGGCAAAACGAATCGCCCTCAGCAGGCGTACTGGATCCTCTCGATAGCGACTCTCCACATCGCCCAACAGCCTGATGACGCCCTGCTGCAGATCGGACATCCCATCGGCAAAATCGACGAGTGAAAAATCATCGATGTTGTAGTAGAGGGCATTGATGGTGAAATCCCGCCGCTGGGCATCCTCTTCCAGGGTGCCGTAGACGTTATCCCTTAAAATCATGCCGTTTTCCACTTGGCGATCACCGGCCTCTGTGGTGGTGCGATTGCTGCGGAATGTGGCGACCTCAATGATTTCACGGCCAAAATGGACATGGGCCAAGCGGAATCGACGGCCGATCAAGCGACAGTTACTCCTCATAGCCCGATTTGCTCAGTCGCGTAAGCACCTTGATGGCACTATTACTGATGTTGGCGCGGGAGATACTATGTTCGCTTCTCGGTATCAGTGTTGCAGACACATGATCGCCTCCATCCAGTGCTGATGCCTGGTGCTGGCCATTTACCAATCTGGAAAAGGTCTTTTTTAGCCAATTGGCAGCTTGTTTCAAGAGTAAAATCACCAAAGAATTTTCGCCAGGCCATTGAGCCTGACAACTAAGTCAGTATAATACCGCCTTTCGCAAGGCGCTGCTCCCTTCGTCTAGTGGTTAGGACGCTGGCCTCTCACGCCGGTAACAGGGGTTCGAGTCCCCTAGGGAGTACCAATCCAAGACGGCCGCATCAATGCGGCCGTATCTTCATGGGAAATCTGTTTATTCTACAGTTTTTCCGCCACTTCCTTGAGATACGCCTTGAAGCTATCGCCAAGCTCATCATGGTGCATACCCAATTCGACCGTTGCTTCCAGATACCCCAGCTTACTGCCGCAGTCGTATCTTTTACCCTTCACACGGTAGGCCCTGACTTTCTCATATTTGAGTAACTCAGCAATGGCATCGGTCAGCTGAATCTCGCCGCCAGTGCCTCGTCCCGTCTCCCTAATTAGGGAAAAGATGCGTGGCGTCAAAATATATCGACCGACCACCCCCAGATTGGATGGCGCATCTTCAGGTTCCGGTTTTTCCACAATTGAGGTGATAATGGCGGTCTCTCCATCATCCTCCTCAACCTCAACAATACCGTATTTGCTCGTCTCATCCTGGGGTACCTCTTCAACCAATATCACACTGCATTGATAACGCTCATAGATCTGCACCATCTGCTCAATGGCACCGACCCCACCATCACCCCGAATAAGATCATCCGCCAGAATCACTGCGAAGGGTTCATCAGCGACCACCGGTTCAGCACAAAGTACCGCATGACCCAGCCCCAATGCTTCAGACTGCCGCAGATAGATGCAGCTTACATCCTCAGGCAGAACATTCTGCACCTTCTCAAGCAGTTCTGTTTTGCCAGCTTCCTTAAGTTCACTCTCAAGCTCATAGGCTTTGTCAAAATGATCTGGAATGGATCGCTTGTTTCGGCCGGTAACAAACACCAGTGAGCTGACCCCGGCCTCCTCTGCCTCCTCTGCGGCATATTGAATCAGAGGTTTATCCACAACAGGCAGCATCTCCTTGGGATTAGCTTTCGTTGCCGGAAGAAAACGTGTCCCCATACCAGCAACCGGGAATACTGCCTTGCGAATCTTCTTAACCATCATATCTCCTTACATACAACCTGTATCTCAGTAACTGGATAACTTGAAGCGACAAGCCTATGAGGACAGGTAAAGAGTGTCAATGAACTCTTTGAGTTCGTATAAAAAAAGCCCGACTCGATCATATCTGAGCGCCTGACACCTCGGCATTGATCGCCTGCAGAGCCTGAATTGGATCATCCGCTGCGGTAATCGGCCGGCCAACCACGAGATAGCTCGAACCAGCCGCCATCGCGTCAGCCGGGGTCATGACTCTGCGTTGATCATCTTTTGCCGCACTGCTGGGCCGCACCCCAGGTGTTACCAGCAGAAACGCTTTCCCCAGTTGCTGACGTAATTGACTTGCTTCTCGAGGTGAACAAACCACTCCATCCAATCCCGATTCACTGGTCAGCTTTGCCAATCTCAAGACATTTTCAGCCACTTCACCTTGATAACCAACTTCCGCGATATCTTCAACACCCAGACTGGTTAGAATTGTCACTGCAACCAGTAGTGGACGCTGGCCACGCTGTTCCAGGCGCTCTCTTGCGGCCACCATCATTCTTCGGCCACCTGAAGCATGCAAAGTCATCATCCATACACCCAGATCAGCGGCAGCATCACAGGCAGCCGCTACAGTATTGGGGATATCATGAAATTTCAGGTCTAAAAACACCTCGTAGCCCCGGCGACTCAGTTGTTCAACAAATTGCGGCCCTAGACGGGTGAACATCTCTTTACCAACCTTCAGTCGACAAAGTGACGGATCGAGGCGCTCAACCAGATCCAAGGCCTGTTGCTGCTGTGGAAAATCTAAAGCGACAATGACCTTAGAGTCGGTCTCATTCATATTATTTGCTCCTTATCAGGACGTGTGTCATTGACCCGGTTCGTTTTATATTGAGAATCGCAGATCTTAACTGTCATTTGGCAAACCAGCGGCCAGGTTAATCACTCGTGTAGTGTCCTATATAAACCATACATTTAGACGAGGCCTATCATGACATTGAGCTTAAATCCCTTGCCTCGCCCTGCGGCAAGCCACTCAAGCCACGATTGCGGCGTTGCCGCCCTTGGACCATTCCCGGCGGGCTGCGCCTTGCACTCGCGGCTTGAGTGGCTTTCTAAATGCACGCTTTATATAGGACACTACACTAGCTTGTCATATTTCTCGCTAAGCCCTGGATTGGTTTGATTGCCCCCCAGGTCTTGCAACTGGGGCAGTGCCAGTGAATCTTCTTGGCGGTGAAGCCACAATGCTCACACTGATAGGCTGGTTGCTCATCGATCAGTTTGGAAACAGAACTCAAGAGTACTTCCAGGGTTTCCCTGGGACTCTCTTCATTGCGCTGCAGATTCAATCTTACCAGACGTTCCAAACCTTTCAGATCCGGTGTCTCAGACAGATGTTTGAGTATCGTTTCAACGGCAGCTCCCTCACCTTCACTGTGGGATATCATATCCGTCAGTATCAACATGGCTTCAGTACAGTGGTGACGCTGGTACAACTGCTCCAAATAGTCATAGAGCTCCTGCGTCTGGTCGAGCTTACGATAGCACTCAACCATACGAGGTAGAGTCTCTGACAGATAAGCGGCATCACTCTCTTCAACCTGCCTCAATATTCGTATCACCGAACGGCAGTCACCCCGGGAGTACTCTATTTCAGCCTGCAGTATCAGAACCCGGACATTACTGCGCTTCATTTGATGAGCCCGTTTCAGAAAGCTCTCCGCGGCCGCCATGTTCTGCTGACGTAACTGCTGTTCCGCTAATTCACAGTAGAAGTGTGCGATTGAGTTATGCAGTGTCGGGTAGCGAGAAACCGTAATCCTGTCAGCTACCTCCAGGCAGCGTTTCCAATCCTTCTCTTGCTGGTAGATTTCCAGCAGGTAGATATTCGCCTGTTCGTTGTGCAGCTTCAGCTCAGTCAACTCAATGAACAGGTTTTCCGCCCGGTCGAACAAACCGGCGCGCATATAATCCTGACCCAGCTCGAGCAGTGCCTGAGCCCGCTGCTCCCGACTCAGGTTTGGCCTGGCAATCAGATTCTGGTGGATGCGGATCGCCCTCTCCACCTCGCCACGACGTCTGAACAGGTTACCCAGTGCCAGATGAGTCTCCACCGTATCACTGTCGACATCCAGTAACTTGATGAACAGATCTATCGCCTTATCCGGTTGTTCATTGAGCAGATAGTTTAGCCCTTTGAAATAGACCGGCGAGATCTCCTGCGGCTGTTTCTGACTTTTAACCGAGGTACCCCGCTTCGCGGCATACCAACCAGAGGCAGCGGCTACAGGTAACAACAACAGCAGCACCTCATACATCAGCAACACCCCATACGCCAGCCGAGGCCGTTATCAGCTGAAGCACTATCTCTGCTGAGCTCGAGCAAATCTTCATAACTTCGAACACAATTTACTCTTTCAAAGGCAGGGCACGGAGATTGTTCACCTCTTTGCTAACCATTTCGCTGCGTCGCTTGAGCATCTGAATCTCTCTTTTCAGCCCAACGATACGCCCCATCCCGGAAAGCAGACCTAATAGAACTCCGACTCCAAGCACTAGCGGCAATACCAGTGATAGTGGCATATCTCGAGTACCGAAATAGTAGTTAACCGGGATTGTCTCAGAGTTGAGCACGGTAAATACAGCACCGAACAACATAACAAAGATCAAAATAAAGAGTTTTATGAATCGCATCTGCCATTCCACTTGTCTATCACAATGTGCATTTTCGCTTACTGAGCAGGATATTTCATCCAAATGAATTAATTATTTTGGCAACAGCTTATATTTTTTACGGACTCTATTGAGAATAAATAAATTTCTGATTCCCAAGACCCCCACCCAAACCAGCCAAGACAAGCAAAGAAACTCTTATCTGTCAATAAGTTAGAGTAATTTAACATACCCCTTCAGAATTGCATCAAAATTGCGTAGCAGCGACAAATGAGGCAGATCTTTCTATCAGCAAAGCAATATTGATCCATTTGCCCCATGGATCAAGATAATCCAGATTGTTGGATGGAATTAACTGGGCCTTAAAGTGAGGCCCAGGCATGGTGAGTGCTGGAGTGAATCCAGGGATAAATGAAAAGAATGCAGCCAACATCAGGGCAGCTGAGTATTGTTAAACCTAAAAAAATCAGTTGACCGCTCCATTCTAATAGCAGGTGTTTGATTATGATGAAAATCGCTTTGATGGTTATGGTCACCTACTGGGTGAATCACGCTACAGCGTGAATTGCACGCTTGTAGCGGCGCAATCGTGGCTTGAGTGGCTTCCCGCAGGGCAAGGCAAGGGATTTAAGCTCAGTTTCATGATAGGCCTCGTCTAAATGTATGATTTACTAGGCATAGGTATCCAGCAAGCCATCTCCAGACAGAATCCGGCTACTTGCGGAGCCTGCCGACCAACTTTGTGATGCCTCATGAACAGAAACAGTACCACTGTTGTAACGATCAGTTGCGCCATCCCGGCCAGGCTCACCGGCCTGCTGCTGCCCCACATCCACATTCGCCAAATTCAAATTGATCTCCCCAAACATCTCTCGCAGTCGCGGAATGGATGACTCCAGAGCTTCCCGGGTTGGTGCTTGGGCGGCAATAAAGGTGACATTGGTCTGATCATTGTGCATCGAGATTTTGATCTCCAAAGGCCCAAGATTGGGAGGAGTCAGCTTGATCTCAGCTTGCTGGACATTCTGATTGACCATCCACTGTATTCGTTCACCTACTGCTTGATCCCAGCCGGCTTGCCCGACTGGAGTATTCAAGGGTAATACAATGGAGGCCCGACTCCCGAGAGCAGAGGGAGCCGACTGGGTGAGCGCATTCAGGGCAAACTGGTTACTTGACTCAGTGACGCGAGCCCCCTCAAGCTGGGATCTTTCACTGCCAAAATCGGCTCGAGTCAGGGACAACATTTCAACCGGCTTATCCGTTGTGACCAGACTGGTCAGTGTTGGCATTGCAACATCCGGCTGAACCTTCTGCGTTAGCTTTAGGGCGAGCGCCGGTGTCAACTCACTGCTTGTCGCTGCCATTGGCAACTGTGCCTGCCCACTGAGTTGCGGCAAAGCCTGGCCGTCCGCCTGAGGGGTAAGCGGCAATAATTTGCCGTCCTGCAATAAGAGTGGGCTGAAGATCGGTTGGTTTTCTGGAGCAACCGGCAACTGCATACTGAACAGCTGCACCACCTCTTCACCATCCTCAGAGGCGAGCAGTTGTTGTAGCGCCAGATCAAATGGATTACCGGCTACCAAGCCCTCTGCGGAGAGACTGAACAGCCCTGAATCACCTTCACCGGTTGTTGTTGAAGTTGTGCTGCCCCCTGTAATCTGGGACATAAAGGGTATCAGAGCCATGGCATTAACCGGTCAGTGTGTCTGCTGTCGACAGATATCAAGCAGATTCCGGGCCAATGTATTAATCGTGCACGGATTTCAGGTGGGTTCCAGGCAACACCTTAATCCTGCATAAAGTCCTGTGTTGTTGCCCGGCGCCACTCAGCCTGCACCAGCAACCAATCGCCATCCTGCTGTTGAAATGTTAACTCCAGTCGCAACAGATCGCCTCGCCACTGACTCAATGATGCCTCACGCTGCTCAGCTGAGCCTGCCAAACCGGCATACAGCAGCACTTGCGCACGCCCCCCCTCATCGACTTCTATGCGTTCGATTTTGCTGAGAATGTGTATCGACTTATGGCGTAAAAAATAACCGACCAACATGGCCCGCAACTGCGGCAGGTCATGGCCACTATTATCCCGATAGTCTTGGTGTACGAATCCTAAGGTTGACGATAGATCTCGGGCCTGAATATAGGTCTCAGCCTCTCGAAGGGTATGTCGCAGTTGCTCTTCAGCTGAAAGCGGATCGTCACTGCACCCCCAGATTGTATGGGCCAACAGCAGAACGGATAAGAAGGAGAAAGCTCTCTGCATTTTAACCACTCCAGGTAACCGGGGGTATTGGCCTATCGCAAGCTCAGCACATCCTGCATATCGAACAGACCTGTCGACTTACTGCCAATCCATTTGGAAGCACGTACAGCCCCTCGGGCAAAATTCATCCGGTTTGAGGCCTTGTGAGCGATCTCCACCCGTTCTCCCTCCATGGCGAACCAGACACTGTGTTCGCCAACCACATCACCGGCACGAATGGTCTCAAAACCGATCGTTTTGCTATCTCTTGGCCCGGTATTGCCTTCCCGACCATATACCGCACACTGTTTTAAGTCTCTACCCAAGGTATCCGCAATCACTTCCCCCATGCGCAAGGCGGTGCCGGATGGCGCATCGACCTTGTGCCGATGGTGGGCTTCGATGATCTCGATGTCAGCCTCATCACCCATCACTTGGGCAGCCAACTCAAGCAGTTTGAAACAGAGATTGACGCCAACACTCATGTTGGGTGCAAAGACGATACCAATCTTTTCACCGGCCTTCGCTAACGCCGCTTTATCATCCTCCGTAAGACCGGTTGTACCGATCACCATCTGCTTACCGGCCTCGATACAGATCTGCAGGTGTTTCAAAGTGGCAGCTGGCGTGGTGAAATCGATCACCACATCGAAATCATTGACTACCTGAGCAAGATCGGCAACCAGGGCCAGCTCGAAACAGCCTAGTCCAGCGACTTCACCGGCATCCCGACCAACCAACCCCGACTCGGCTCTTTCTGTTGCTGCGCCTAGGCTTAGACCATCTGTTTCATGAACAGCCTGCACCAGGGATTTTCCCATTCGGCCGGCGGCGCCAACCACTGCAACTCTTGTCATCGAATACCCCTAAGATGCTTGCTTGTGAATCCACATGGGCACAATCCTTCCCAGCGGGAATGAGCGTACTCACGCATTAAAAACCCATATTCTCAAAGAACTTCTTCACCCCATCCACCCAACTGGTGGAGTGTGGACTGTGCTTGGCCCCACCGCGCTTCATGGTTTCGTCAAAGCGCTTCAATGCCGGAACCCAGACCGGACGCCTGTTCCGCATGCGCGGTAAGGGTGTGAAACCGGTGCGTGGTGGACCGGTTGGTGATCTGATGTGCCGGGTATTGGTCGAAACACCCGTAAAACTGATTAGCACTTCGCAGAACAGATGGTTGTCTTCACGGCTGAAAATCTCATGGGGCTTAACCGCCACCTGCACATAGAGATCCCCTGGCGGTCCACCGCTTTCACCCGCCTCACCTTCTCCGGCCAGGCGAATTCGATCACCGGAATCGACACCTGGCGGCACCTTAACTGAAAGGGTCTTGTGCTCCTGAATCCGACCCTGCCCCTGACATTTGGGACAGGGGTTATCGATTACGGTGCCTTTACCGTGACAGCGCGGACAGGTCTGCTGGACAGAGAAAAATCCCTGCTGCATTCTGACCTGGCCATGGCCGCCACAAGTCTCACAGGTCTTGGGGGTTGAGCCTTTCTTGGCGCCACTGCCCCCACAGGCATCACATTTCACCAGAGTAGGCACACGAATTTTTACGGTGGTTCCGGCAACCGCATCTTCCAGAGAGAGTTGCAGGTTATAGCGCAGATCAGCCCCCCGGTGGACACGCGAACCGCCACCACCACGGGCGCCACCGAAGATATCGCCGAATACGTCGCCAAAGATATCGGAAAAGCTGGCATCACCACCGCCGAATCCGCCACCCATGGTCTGATCGACACCCGCATGACCAAACTGATCATAGGCGGCACGCTTCTGAGCATCCGACAACACTTCGTAGGCCTCTTTGGCCTCCTTGAAAGTCTTCTCGGCAGTAACCGCCGCATCACCGGTATTGCGATCCGGGTGGTATTTCATGGCCAACCGGCGATAGGCCTTTTTAATCTCGGCCTCGCTGGCGTTCCTATTGACGCCCAATACTTCGTAATAATCTTTTTTCGCCATGGCTGGTACTGTCTAAAACTGTCTGTGTTCTGTTAAATTGAGATCGCTTCGTAACAATGTTTTTACGACGACCCCATCCTATTTATTTGCGCTGTGGTATAACGCCAAAAACCGTACACCAGCTGAGCCAATGTACGGTTCAGTGGCGACAAAGACAGGCTAATTTTTGTTGTCTTTGACCTCTTCAAACTCAGCATCGACTACATCGTCATCGGCCGCTTTGGCCGTGCCTTCCGACTCTGCTTCCGCACCAGGCGCTGCGCCTGCCCCGGCTTCGGCGCCCTTCTGAGCGTAGAGGCGCTCAGCCATTTTACCTGAGGCCTCGGCCAATACCTTGGTTTTCTCTTCAATGACCGCTTTGTCATCGCCGTTCATCACCGCCTCAAGATCTTTGATGGCGCTTTCGATGGCCTCTTTTTCACCGGCTTCCAGCTTATCCTCACCCAGCTCGTCCATCGACTTCTTGGTGGCGTGGATCATGGTATCGGCCTGATTGCGCGCCGCCACCAGTTCATGGAACTTGCGATCCTCATCGGCATGGGCTTCCGCATCATTGACCATGCGATCGATCTCTTCGTCACTCAGACCTGAAGAGGCCTTGATCACAATCGATTGTTCCTTGCCGGTTGCCTTGTCTTTAGCGGAGACATTCAGGATACCATTGGCATCGATGTCGAAGCTGACCTCAATCTGAGGCACACCGCGAGGCGCCGGCGGGATGTCGCTAAGATCGAAACGACCTAGAGACTTATTGGCACCGGCCTGCTCACGTTCGCCCTGCAGCACATGGACTGTCACCGCTGTCTGATTGTCATCCGCCGTGGAGAAAACCTGCGATGCGGTGGTCGGGATGGTGGTATTCTTCTCGATCAGCTTGGTCATCACCCCACCCAGGGTCTCGATGCCCAGGGAGAGTGGCGTGACATCCAGCAACAGCACATCCTTAACCTCGCCGCCCAAGACACCACCCTGAATCGCCGCACCAATCGCCACGGCTTCGTCGGGATTGACGTCCTTACGCGCCTCTTTTCCGAAGAACGCTTTAACCGCCTCCTGGACTTTGGGCATACGACTCTGGCCACCCACCAGGATGATCTCGTCGATCTTGGAGGCATCCACACCCGCATCCTTCAGCGCCATTTTACAGGGCTCGATGGTGCGACTGACCAGATCGTCGACCAGCGACTCCAGCTTGGAGCGGGTCAGTTTCAGGTTCAGATGCTTCGGACCGCTGGCGTCTGCGGTGATATAGGGCAGATTGATGTCGGTCTGCTGGCTTGAAGAGAGCTCGATTTTCGCCTTCTCAGCCGCCTCTTTGAGACGCTGCAGGGCCAACGGATCGTTGCGCAGATCGAAACCCTGATCCTTTTTGAACTCTTCCACAAGGTGATCAATGATACGCAGATCGAAGTCTTCACCACCGAGGAAGGTGTCGCCGTTGGTAGAGAGCACTTCAAACTGGTGTTCGCCATCAATCTCGGCGATTTCGATGATCGAGATATCAAAGGTGCCGCCGCCCAAGTCGTAAACCGCCAGGGTCTGGTCGCCACGCTTCTTGTCCATACCGTAGGCCAAGGCCGCTGCGGTCGGTTCATTGATGATCCGCTTCACGTCGAGACCCGCGATGCGGCCGGCATCTTTGGTGGCCTGACGCTGGGAGTCATTGAAGTAAGCCGGCACAGTGATAACAGCCTCGCTGACCGTTTCGCCAAGATAGTCTTCTGCGGTCTTTTTCATTTTCTGCAGAATCTTCGCTGAAATCTCAGGCGGCGCCATCTTCTTGCCATTCACTTCAACCCAGGCATCGCCATTGTCGGCTGCAACGATCTTGTATGGCACCATGTCGGTATCCCGCTGCACCACTTTGTCTTTAAACATGCGGCCGATCAGGCGTTTGATGGCGAACAGAGTGTTCTGGGGGTTGGTAACGGCTTGGCGCTTGGCGGACTGGCCAACCAGAATCTCACCGTCATTGGTATAGGCGATAATCGATGGGGTCGTACGATCGCCCTCACTGTTTTCAATGACCTTGGTAGCACTCCCTTCCATGACTGCAACACAGGAATTGGTGGTTCCGAGGTCGATACCGATGATCTTGCCCATGATGTTTAACTCTCCGAAATCTTTCTAAATTTAGGTAATGTTTCTGTAATGACTGTCCCTAATGTGGGGTCATCTCTGTCGGTTTCAAGCCTGCTCGTCGATCGAGGCGCCGGATGAGGCCTTAGAGACCATCACCATCGCCGGCCTCAACAGCCGCCCATTCAGCAGATAGCCCTTCTGCACAACGGCCACGACTGTGTTGGGCTCCACATCATCACGCTCCTGCATCGACATCGCTTGATGGAACTCCGGATTAAAAGCCTCACCCTCAGGGTTCACCTGTTCGATTCCGTGACGATTCATCACATCCACCAACAATTTCAGGGTCAGCTCAGTTCCCTCTCGAATCTTCTGTATATCCGCACTATCGTCCAGCGCCGCCTGATAGCCCAACTCCAGGCTATCCCACACCTGCAGCATGTCTTGTGAGATCTTATCCAGGGCGAATTTATGGGCATTTTCCAGGTCCCGCTGGCTGCGTTTGCGCAGATTGTCCATCTCAGCCCGTGTCCGCATCACCTGATCCCAGTGCTCATCGGCCTTTGCCCGGGCATCTTCGAGCAGTTTGGTCAGCGCTTGCTGATCTTGATCAGATGCGGCCGCCTCCTCAATCACCTCACTCTCAGCAGTTTGCTCTTCGGTCTGAGCCTGAGGTTCTTCCACATTGTCTGCTGATTCTTGCGGTTGATCCTTATCTATCACTTGGTTTGACCTCAACTAAAATTGAACAACATAAACCTTCAGAACCCTGAGCAGGATACTGGCACCTTTAACTTTAAAAGCACGGGTAAAGCCGTCCACAAAGTGGTCAATTAAGATATTCAAATCCTCATAAGTTGAAACAGCACGGCTGATGGCTTTGAATTTTCTGAAGTTAAACC
>JARRQD010000185.1:0-7441 GCA_037382205.1 Candidatus Thiodiazotropha sp. | reverse complement strand
CTTATTCATTCCTATCTGATGCAGCACCATGGTCAATTGATAACCGTTCTCATCTAAGCCCCACTGACAAAGAGCAACTCAGATGTGTTTTGATTATCAATCAACATCAGTAGCCATTCCTAATATCTTTGCATGGGGACCGACTCACAAACGCTAAAAATAGTACTTAGCGCCAAGTGTAAATGATCCTCCATCGCCATCGATCCCAAAACTAGTGCCAGCAGATATATTAGGTTTAAGATAGTAATCGGCGGAAAATACTAGAGCAGTAGTGGCTAAAAAAGTATCGGTATATGTAATATGCGCTTGTAGCTCTAGCTCAGGTTTGAGTAAGCCTCTTACGCCAGTCTCGATCTGATATCCAGTATCATCATCATCTTTACCTTTTGGAAAGTCATTTTCAACTTTAACAAACGAAAGCTTAGCGTCTGCATTCCAATTATTGTTCAGGGAGTAGATATATCCAAGACCTCCTGAGATTATTTGACTCTCAACTTCGGAATCATCTGCCTCTAACTTCGCAAGACCACCGGTAACAAATATATCATATTGTAACTTGTATGAGGCACTTAAAACAAATCCATCTCCATTTTCAACATCCATACCTATGTTGACAAAATACCGACCCTCAACATATGTATATTTGAGGTCAGCAGCATTCGTTGGTGTACTAAATCCACTCGAAAAGAACGTTAGTACAAGTATCACTGGTAGCGTTAATTTGCGAATATCCATATATATGACTCCATGTATTTTGTTTAATTTGTGGTGTACTCCAAAGTACGCCTTAAGTACATCAGACTAATTATTACCTGAAAATACACCTACATTCTTTTCAGAATATTCTTACGCATGGCTGTGAGTAAGGCCACATCACCAGACAACGGAAAAGCTAAAAAAGAACGTCCCCTCTCCCGAAGGGAGAGGGGACGTTCTGAATTGAGTGAGTAGATATGACTTAGCAGTAACCCACGAATTCGACTGAAGAGGCGATTTATCTTAACTCATTAGGCGAATTCAATAACGCTATAAGAATTTGTTAATCATTCATATTAACTATGGATTTCAGGTTTCACGGTGAACTCCGAAACTTCAGCAAGTAAATGAATCAGAGCTTCCATCAAAAACTATCTATTGAACGCTGGATTATCTGTAGTAGTTGGCAAATATCCTGCGAACACTCTTTTCTGGATCATCTTTCAATTTTTCCTGTGCCAGCTTACTGAGTCTGCCAGTATCGTTCTTGATCAGACTCTGCCTGACACTTGGCGCGTTATCATTCAAAAAGACCTCTTCCAGCTTGCTGTTGAGTGGAAGACTTTCTGCAAGGCAGCAGCGGATCTCTTCAGATTTGTGCTTCATCAGGGCTGGTAAATGGGGTTTTAAAGCCGATCTATTTTCAAACACGAGATTTTCGACAATTTTACGGGTTATACGCTTTGCCAAAAGTGCATCGACATGCTTTTTGTTAAGCTTTTCATTTCTGGATATCGACTCCCTGACATTTAAATCCTCATCCTCAGCCAACTTCATAATCATTGCTGAATCGTTGATTAAATAGGTAATACCCTCACGTACCTTTGGATTGGGATGAACAATCAAAGCCGCTTGCACGTTTGCACGGTAAACCAAATCGTGGTTCGAACTCGCTTTGTCGGCGATATCGCTATAGTTATTCAGCAGCTCAAAATAGACCTCTTCGTAGGGGGTCGACCTCAACAGCACTTCGCGGACCCACTTCGATTCGTCAACCTTCAGTTTTTCAATCACTTCAGTGTGAAGTGATCTATTACTAGCCAGTACCCGTTTGATCTTTTCTGTGCCTATCGCCAACAGCTTCTCCTGAGTATCCTGTTTTGTCGTCATACCGGCTATGAAATCCTGAATCCCTTCACAGGGATCACTACTCATCTCCTCAAATATGGTCTCAACAGATTGCCTGTCATCATCATTTTTCAATTTTGATCGATGCCAGGTAAGGACCTGTAAAGCATGACGCCGCACATTGTCGTCGGCATCTTGTAACAGGGTGTAGCGCTCATCATCCGGGGTTTTCTGATGCTTGGCCACAGCAGCTCGGACCTTCTCGTGGGGGTCTTTGATCAGTTCCATCATGACTTTTGCTGTAGCCCTTTCATTTTCCGCCACTGCCAGTCGCACTTCATATCCTCTGTCCTGTGCCAAATCGGCCAGAATCGTCACTCGCTTCGCCTCCTTGGCGAGCTTGATCCTTTCACGCTTTTGGCCCTTGTTTCTCAGTTGCGGCGTGTCAGTACCACTGACCTGCTTTTGCTTGACAGTGCCTGTGAAGCTCCGGTTCTGCAAGGCGGCCATCTTAACCGTGTTGTTCTTGTCCTCTGCCAACAACTGAAGCAGATCAGCAGGACATTTACAGTTCTTGGCAACCAACTCTCTGACAGAGGCCTTCTTATCTCTGGCCAGTACTTCAAACATAAAGGCGGTGTTGCCTTTCAGGGGAGCCAACCGCTTTTTCATGTGAATGTCGTCTATATAGACCTGGGGCTGCAGTCTGGCAATACAGGCAGTTGGGTTATCAACCGCTTTGCGACGCCGGGGGATATCACGACTCTGCAGATAGAAGTTGGAAACGTGGCCGGGAGCAAATCCATCGGAGAGCCACTGGTCAACTTTCCAGTCAGCATAGGGTACGCCTTTCATAGCTTGCGGATTTTCAAGCAACTGAAGCGCCACCGTCGGGTTCTTAGCCAATGAGTCAAAGATGTAGTAGGCGTAGTGTTTTTTCAGACTGTCCGGGCATTTCGGATGTCGCGCAATCATCTTTGCCACGAACAGCTGGCGGGTATCCACCCCACGCTGCAGTTGATATAGGCCCTTCCCACTTGGCTGTTGAATTATTTTCAGCGCATCTCGCCAAGTCTTCTTCTTTGATTTATTCTTTTTCGGCGCATCTGTCTCGCTTAGGGACTTCCAAACGAAATCATCATCTGTCGTATTGGCCAACTCCTGCCTCAGCTGCTCACTGCCGTGTTCGACAAGAAAAAGCTGTTGCTCTTGGGGCAAAGCAGGATTGTTCGCAAGTGCCCGCCAAAGTGGCTTTTCCTTTATCCACGCAACCAGCAGTTCCGTTGGTGTGTTTGGGTTAAATGCCAGGGATTCTCTGACCACAGATGCCGAGTCTGATTGAAGAGACCTCAACACCTCGACCGGTGTATTCTGGTGCAGGGCAACCCCTGCCCTGATCCAGGCCTCACTGTGTTGGGCAAGCTGGGTAAGCATCTCAATTGAAGCCCCTTCATCACCCAACAGATTCAAAATCTCCTCAGTGCTCAACTGCATAACCGCCTTGTCTTCAATACCGGGTTTGGCGGCATCCTCCAGTCTGGCAATGTGCTTCACATCCTCTGGACAGTTTTCATTAGCCAGCGCGGCAGCACGAACTCGCGGTTCTTTATCCTTGGCTAACTTCGCAAGAATATTGCTCGGAATCTTAGGGTTTTTGGCCAAGGCTTGCCTAACTGTTTTTGCTTTGTCGAGCAGTAGCGTATCCAGCAGATGTTCTGACAATTTTTTCCGCTCAGCAATAGACTTGCGGATTGTCGAGGATTTATCGTTCACGTATTGGTTGAGGATATCCTCATCAATATTGTCACAACTGACGATGAAACGTTTATCTGCATTACTACCGTTTGCAAGCCAGTAATCCACCTTGAAGCGATAAGGCACCCTCGGACTGAGGCTATTTTCATGAAGACTCTCACTACTCCAGCCGTAACCTTCAGCAGAGCCGGGGATGGAATTCTTCAGAACCTGCTCCCAGTTCCGCTCCTTCCGGTACTCAGCCAGAGAGGGGTTCATAGCCGCATCCTCGGGAAGAAAGTAGTGCATTATACGAAGCACATTAGCCGGACAAGATGGATGCCTGGCCACCAGCTTGGCAAGTTCAACCGAGCTATAGTGGCGTTTCATATAGTATTCGATCTCTTCACTGGAGAAGCTACGATCGCTCTGTCTGAACAGCTCCAGTGTCTCTTCCAGAGTCTCGGCACGCTCATCCGCGGGCGGCAATCCCCTCTCCAGCTCCTCGGCCTCCATCTCTTCCAGGATCTCATCCATTTGTTCTTCAGAGATATTGGGATCGAGTGCCAGGCCAAGTAGTTTTGCAAGTCCTGTGAGGTTGTTTGTATCGCTCATTTGGAGATCCTAAATTAGTAGACGCGCTACACGTCCGAAGGGAAAGTCATTGCTGGGCAGACCGGCGGCACAGACAACCCATAGGGTTTCAACTAGCGGTCGAGTTTCAGGAAAAACGCCAAAGCCATCGGTGAAGTAGACCACCAGATCGGGGGGGATCTGCTGTTTTTCCTGTTGCAGATGGTTAAAAAATACGACGAAGTCGGTGCCACCTCCCCCCATGGGAGCCAAATCGAACTCCGGGTTGTCTAGCTCATGAGGTCCGTAGACTTCAGCATCCACATAGTAGAGTCTGATTTTGATAAAATGGTAGGCGCTGACGATACCCTGCAACTCGGAGATGAAAACGGTCAACTCATCGATGTCAATTGAGCCGCTGGTATCGATGGCAACCGCCACATTGAGCTTATCGGTCTCCAGATGATCGATATAGAGACCACGATGGACAAAGCGTCTGTCAAACCCTTCAAAGTCGGCCGGTGTACGAACTACGTAATTCCACAACAGCCAGCGCCAGTCCAGCTCAGGGTTCAACAGGGCATCGATCTCTAACAGCAGACCTTGAGGAATATCCCCCTGACTTTTATCGCTGATTTTGTGGATCACTTCCGCACGACGGAACACCGATTTCCAATACTGCTCATACTCTTTTTGGGCGGCTTCGGAGGCTGGATCAGCTTTACCATCCTTCCCATTGCTGTCGATATCTTTGTGGCACGGATACAACCTGTCGATCATTGAGGCAAGTTTCTGATGCTTATCACAACTGGACGGCTCGGATCTATCTTGCTCTTGTGCCTCTCTATTTTCTTGGACCGAACTGTTATCACGACTGTCGGATTGCTGGGCGTTTTCAAGTGCTTGTCTCAGTTCACAGGATTGATTGGGCAGTTTTGTCAGCAGCTCATAGATCTGCTCCACTGATTGATCACGGTACCTGGGCTCTATGGCGGTCTCTTTCGGCGGCTTGAAACGTTCAGTCTCTAGTATGATGTTGTTGACCACTATGTCGGCTGCCGTGTTCCAGATAGACTCCTCCCGCGGCCCTCTGCGTTTGGTGTGTTGCAGCGCAGTATGCAGGGTCAGGTGCACCAGAAGTCCTGTCTTTTCATCTTTTGCAAGGGGTTTGTAGTAGTCAGGATTGATTTTGATAGTACGTCCGTCGGTAGTGAACTTTGGCTCCTTTTCATCGAACTGATAGCGGGCGAACAGGGAGATTGTCGCGAGGAACGGATGTGTGGCTCGCAAGCGGATGAGGTGTGCGCTGATCTCCCTATCCATTCACTCGTACCTAGCGGATCAGGCAGCAACCAACTGCATGAACTCCGTAAGAAAGCCCCGTAGCTTGTCATCCTGTAGGATCTCTTTATGTACATCCTCAAGATAACCTTGTGCTCTTAACCTTGGGAAGGCATCTGTAGCATACAACTGGGTCCATTCCGGCAGCGCCTTGGACACCAGCCATCTGATGGCGTGAAGCGCCTTGTCGCTACTGTCGCTGCGACTGACAAGGCTCATCACCGTTGCATATCGCAGCGAGGTCTCACTTGGAAAGGCAGGATTCTTATTTCCAGAAACAATTCCATCGATATCGGGTATGTTTTCCGTGATACTCAGGTAGGCGTAATACTCTGCTGCCGCCCCTGCACCGACAGAGGGTTCCACATCGAGACCGGAATGATGCAACCGCTCAGCCATCTCCCAGCTTCTGGGTGACGGCCAGGCCATTTCATCGGCATTGAGCTTATGCAACAGATCCTGACGAAAGGAGAGAAAGCCGATCAGTTTTTCGCTAATACCCTGTTCGAATGCATAGCGCCTGAAATCCTCAATCGTCGCTTCAACCTGTAGATGGATGAAACGGTTCGCCAGTGGGCTGGGCATGTCGAATACCGAGGCCCGGTCCTCTTTACGGTTACCTGCAGACCAGATCATCCAACCTGCCGGGAGCTTATAGTTACCGACCCGCCGGTCGAGAATCAGCTGCTGGGCTACCCCCTGCATCGCAGGTGGCGCCATATTGATCTCATCGAGAAATAGGATTCCTCTACCCTCTTGGGGTAAAAACTCAGGCGGAAACCAGTGAGTGATGCCCGCTTTCGGCACTGGAAGTCCACGTAAATCGGTAGGGGCAAGTTGGCTGAGGCGCACATCGATGAACTGCCGATCACTCTCATCAGCAATCTGCTGCACAATACTGGATTTTCCGATTCCAGGAGGACCCCAGATCATGACACTGATCGCTATTTCATCAATAACAAGCTGACGGAGGTACTCCTTTAGTTCGCTCGGACTCATTCAGTATTCCTTTTATAATTAACCCGGCACCTATATATGCCATATTTAGGTGCCGGGTTAATACCTACAAGGGGTGGACCCATCTGGCCAGCATAAACAGAACCTTACAGGGGCAGCCCCATACCATTCGTACAAGTCTGAGTCTTATTCGGCAACCTGGAACTATTCTTGAGGATTTTTCAGTACTGTTAACACCACGATTAAGATATTGATTATTTGAGACAGGAGTCTGCGTGCCCATCACCTACCATTCCGATCGATTTGACCGGCAGGAACACGGCAAACACCTGACTCACCTCACCTTACGGCAGTGCGCAACAAGCCTAGCGACATGATACGATAACTCAAAAAAATAGATTTGACCCAAGACAGTAAATTCACCGATTCTGGATAATCAGACGTACCTAAATATCGAGAAATGATGATAATTGCCAATCTCAAACCGGGTTAGCATTTTGAAGAGCCGCCTGAAACATATCAGTTGATATGTGCGGAATATTCAGGTTAATAAGACATTGGAATGTTTGTACAAAACTGGATGGGATACTGACCGCCCCCTTGGAAATGCCATATGTCTCTACTCGACACCTACTTTGCTCACCTCGGAAAGAATTCCGGCATCTCGTCAATTCAGGAGCTGGATGATCTTCTATCCACCGATGAGCACCCGGTTTACATGCGCAGGCACCGCGCCGAACAATTGCTTGAGCGTATCCGCTTCCTCGCATCCCTGTTCGCTGTATTGGTTCCCTTATGGCTGGTGGTCGATTACTGGTTATTACCCATCAATCAGTTCTGGCCTATTCTAATCGTCCGACTGGTTTCAACATTGCACTTCGTCTACCTGGCAGCCTACCGGGCAAAAGAGCCCAGTTTGAACAGCAGTCTGTTTCTGTTGACCGGAATGCTGCTTAACCTGCCATTGACCTTTTTCGCAGCGGCCCTGTTTCTCACCAGTACCTCGCCTGAC
>JARRQD010000184.1:0-7447 GCA_037382205.1 Candidatus Thiodiazotropha sp. | reverse complement strand
CCGGGAAACCGGCATGCAGCTTACCGGAAACAGCCAGATTCGCACCATTATAGTGCTCCAAATTGGAGCATCGGTAATCCTCGGTCTGGGTTTGTTGTTTTTCGGCAAAAACGCGGCATTGTCAGGCTTCATCGGTGCACTTATTGCCGCGACAGCGAACGGTTATTTTGCCTCCAGGTCTTTTGTACACTACCGTGCACAGGAGCCAGAAAAGATAGCTGGTCGAATGTTCGGCGCAGAAATCCAGAAGATGGTACTAACCGGTATTTTGTTCGGGTTGACAATTGTCACTCTCGATACACTCAATATCGGTTTATTATTGGGCGGCTATTTGATTGTTCAAGTGGCGGTTCCATTGATAGTGTTGATTTATCAAGACAGACAGCATTCATAGGTTTAGGAAATATGGCTGGCGACGCCCTTACCTCTGGTGAGTACATCAAACATCACCTGACCAATCTGACCTTTGGTCAGCATCCTGACGGCAGTTGGGGTATTGCACATAGTGCTGCTGAAGCCAAAGAGATGGGTTTCTGGGCAATCCATGTGGATACCATGTTCTGGTCCATCGGCTTGGCTGTGCTGTTTCTCTATTTCTTCTCCAAAGCGGCCAAAACAGCAACCCAGGGTGTCCCTGGCGGTCTGCAGAATTTTGTCGAGTGGATTGTCGAATTTATCGATACCAGTGTGCGTGGATCATTCTCCGCAAGAAACTCGCTGGTCGCGCCTCTGGCGTTGACCATCTTTGTCTGGATTTTTCTGCAGAACCTGATGGATCTGGTGCCAGTGGATGTCATCCCTGGGCTGGCCAAACTGCTCGGCATCCATTATATGAAGGTTGTACCTTCGACCGATCCCAACGCCACCTTCGGTATGGCGATTGGGGTTTTCCTACTGGTTCTCTTCTACAGCATCAAGATCAAAGGGATCGGCGGATTTGCTGGTGAGCTGACGCTGCAGCCCTTCTCCTCCTCGAATCCACTGGTCAATCTGCTGTTCATCCCAATCAACTTCATTCTTGAGTTTGTCAGCCTGATTGCCAAACCAATCTCTCTTGCCCTACGTCTGTTTGGTAACATGTACGCGGGTGAGATGATCTTCATTCTGATCGCTATTATGTACAACGCCGGGCTGGTTCTCGGACTGTTCGGTGGCGTTCTACAGCTGGGATGGGCCATATTCCATATCTTAATCATCACATTGCAGGCGTTTATCTTTATGACCCTGACCATTGTTTATCTGGATATGGCGCACCCCGAACACTAATCACTTTTTCTTAAACTCTAAATAGTTCATTAAACGGGAGACCAATAATGGAACAAGCACTGCTGTACATTGCCGGCGCGATCATGATGGGCCTGGGTGCCCTGGGCGCTGCGGTAGGCATCGGCGTTTTGGGTGGCCGCTTTCTCGAGGGCGCTGCTCGTCAACCTGAACTCATCCCCATGTTACGTACCCAGTTCTTCATTGTTATGGGTCTGGTCGATGCGGTACCCATGATTGCTGTGGGTCTGGCCATGTACGTATTGTTCGCTGTAGTTTAATCGTTTTGAGCGAACTCTCTCTCATCTCGTCCAACGAGAGGTAATTCCGGGATGAACATCAATCTGACTCTTATAGGTCAGCTGCTCTCTTTCGCGGTGTTCGTGTGGTTCACCATGAAGTATGTCTGGACCCCGATCATGGGAGCGCTGGAAACCCGTAAAAAGGAGATCGCCGACGGATTGGCAGCAGCCGAACGTGGCCAGCACGAGCAGGAGCTTGCCAAGGAACGGGCCAAGGATGTGCTGCATGAAGCCAAAGCACAAGCTGCGGAGATCGTAGCCCAGGCTCAAAAGCGCGCCGCCGAAATCGTCGATGAGTCCAAGGATACAGCTCGCGTAGAAGGCGACCGTATCCTCACCGCCGCACAATCTGAAATCGAGCAGGAGACCAATCGCGCACGCGAACAGCTGCGTGAAAAGGTCGGCATGCTTGCCGTGGCCGGCGCTGAAAAGATTCTCAAGAAAGAGATCAGCGCCGACGCACATCAGGAGATTGTCGCGGCCTTGGCCAAAGAGATTTAGGGCGGAACTATGGCCGGTGAAGCTACCACAATCGCCCGTCCCTACGCGGAAGCCGTGTTTGCCCATGCCGATGAGCAGGGTAAGCTCGAGCTGTGGCATGAGATGCTGACCTTTCTATCCTCTGTTGTAGAGGATGAGGCGGTTGCCAAAGTTGTTGGCAATCCGCTGATCGATCAGCAGGCATTAACCGAGCTGCTGCTGGAGATTGCCGGTGACCGGGTATCTGATGAGGGCAGTAATCTGATCCGTATATTGGTTCAGAATCGCCGCCTTCAGGTGTTACCTGAGATCAATGCACTCTTTGCAGAGCTCAAAGCCGACAAAGAGAAGGTGATGAATGTCCACGTCACCACGGCTTACGTGCTCAAGCCCGCGCAGGAAAAACTTATTGCCGATGCCTTGAAGGCCAAGTTGGGACGCGACATCACCATCACCAGCGACAAGGACACCGACCTGATCGGTGGTGTCCATATCCGCGCCGGGGATATGGTGATCGACGGCTCCGTGCGTGGTCAACTTCAGCAACTGGCTAACGAATTAGGAATCTAAGCGAGAAGCCATCATGCAACTCAATCCATCCGAGATCAGCGAACTGATCAAAAGCAAGATCGAGAAATTCGATCTTAAAACCGAAGCCCGAAACGAGGGTACGATCATCAGCCTGACTGATGGTATTGCCCGCATCCACGGCCTCGAAGATGTTATGTCTTACGAGATGTTGGAGTTCCCGGGTAACACGTACGGTCTGGCGCTCAACCTGGAGCGTGACTCTGTCGGCGCCGTGGTACTGGGTGACTACAAGCATCTGAGTGAAGGCGATGCGGTCAAATGCACCGGCCGCGTTCTTGAAGTCCCGGTTGGTGAAGGTTTGCTGGGACGCGTCGTTGACTCCCTGGGTAACCCCCTGGACGGCAAAGGCGACATCAAAGCCGATCAAACCTCACCCATCGAGAAAGTGGCTCCTGGTGTTATCGAGCGTAAGTCGGTTGATCAACCGGTACAGACCGGTATCAAAGCGATCGACGCCATGGTGCCGATTGGCCGAGGCCAACGTGAGTTGATCATCGGTGACCGCCAGACCGGTAAGTCAGCTGTAGCCATCGATGCGATCATCAACCAGAAAGGTACCGGCGTAAAATGTATCTATGTCGCAGTCGGTCAGAAGAACTCCACCATCGCCCAGGTTGTTCGCAAGCTCGAAGAGCATGACGCCATGGACCACACCGTCATTGTGGCAGCCCCGGCGGCGGATTCCGCAGCGATGCAGTTCATCGCCCCCTACTCTGGTTGCACGATGGGTGAATACTTCCGCGACAAGGGTGAAGATGCACTGATCATCTACGACGATCTGACCAAGCAGGCCTGGGCCTACCGCCAAGTATCCCTGCTGCTGCGTCGTCCGCCGGGTCGTGAGGCCTATCCGGGTGACGTTTTCTATCTGCACTCCCGTCTGCTGGAGCGTGCGGCGCGTGTTAATGCGGACTATGTCGAGAAGAACACCGGCGGTAAAGTGAAGGGCCAGACCGGCTCGCTGACCGCGCTGCCGATCATCGAAACCCAGGCGGGTGACGTATCGGCGTTTGTACCGACCAATGTAATCTCAATCACTGATGGCCAGATCTTCCTTGAAGCGGATCTGTTCAACGCGGGTATTCGTCCTGCGATCAACGCCGGTCTCTCCGTATCCCGTGTCGGTGGTTCGGCACAGACCAAGATCATTAAGAAGCTGGGTGGCGGTGTTCGTCTGGCACTGGCTCAGTATCGCGAGTTGGCGGCCTTCTCCCAGTTTGCTTCCGATCTTGATGAAGCGACTCGTAAGCAGCTAGAACGTGGTGAACGTGTCACCGAGTTGATGAAGCAGGCGCAATACTCGCCTCTGTCAGTCTCCGGTATGGCCGTGTCTCTGTTTGCCGCCAACGAAGGCTATCTGGATGACGTCGATGCGAGCAAAGTGGTTGACTTCGAAGCGTCGCTTCAGGGCTATATGAAGAGTAATCAGAAAGAGCTGATGGACAAGATCGATGAATCCGGCGACTACAACGCCGAAATCGAACAAGCCCTTCACGATGCTCTCAAGGACTTCAAGGCTAACCATACTTGGTAAACGTCGGGTATTCACGAGATAGGGTTTAAGCAATGGCGGGTGCAAAAGAGATCCGGACACAGATCGGCAGTATCAAGAATACCAGCAAGATCACCAAGGCTATGGAGATGGTGGCCGCTTCCAAGATGCGCAAGGCGCAGAACCGCATGGCGGCGACACGTCCCTACGCGGAAAAGATGCGTAATGTCATTGGCCATCTTTTCCACGCGCATCCGGAGTACAAGCACACTTTCATGATCGAGCGTGAAGTGAAGCGGGTGGGCTACATCATCGTCTCATCAGACCGGGGTCTGTGCGGCGGTCTGAACAACAACCTGTTCCGCAAGTTGGTCAAAGAGTTGAAGGCGCATCGGGATGCGGGCACCGAGGTGGATTTTTGCACCATCGGCAATAAGGCACTGGGCTTTTTCGGACGCTTCGGCGGCAATATTGTCAGTCAGGCAACCCACTTGGGCGACATGCCGCACATTGAAGATCTGATCGGTACTGTGAAGGTGATGCTGGATGCCTACGCGGAAGGTAAAATCGACCGTATCTACATCGCCTATAACAACTTCGTCAACACCATGACGCAGAGTCCTACCTTTGAACAGCTGGTTCCGATCCCTTCCAATATGGAAGAGGAACTTAAGCATCACTGGGACTACATCTACGAACCTGACTCAAAGGAAGTTCTCGATAATCTGCTGGGTAGATATGTGGAGTCACTGGTCTATCAGGCGGTGGTTGAGAATGGCGCTTGTGAACAGTCGGCGCGAATGGTTGCGATGAAATCCGCATCCGATAATGCGAAGAACCTGATTGACGAATTGCAGCTGATTTACAACAAGGCCCGTCAGGCTGCGATTACCCAGGAGATCTCCGAGATTGTGGGTGGTGCAGCCGCTGTTTGATGGCCGGGTCGTTAACAGAATTTTGTTTTTTATCTTTTTGAGAGTCGCCTCGAGCGGCAAGAGGAACCAGAAATGAGTTCGGGCAAAGTAGTTGAAATCATCGGCGCTGTGGTGGACGTGGAATTTCCCCGTGGCGAGATGCCTAAGGTCTACGAGGCACTGAAGATCGACGAGGCGAATCTCACCCTGGAAGTACAGCAGCAACTGGGTGACGGTGTGGCAAGAGCCATCGCCATGGGTTCGACCGACGGGTTGAAGCGCGGTGTCGCAGTAGAGGCCACCGGTGCACCGATCAGTATTCCTGTCGGTCAGGGCACGCTCGGTCGGATTATGGACGTACTGGGTAATCCTGTTGACGAGGCAGGCGAGGTTAAGACCGACAAGCTGATGCCGATCCATCGTGAAGCGCCAAAACTGGAAGATCAGGCGGCGACCACCGAGATTCTGGAAACCGGTATCAAGGTGATCGATCTGATCATGCCGATCGCCAAGGGTGGTAAAATCGGCCTGTTCGGCGGCGCCGGCGTTGGCAAGACTGTAACCCTGATGGAGCTGATTCGTAACATCGCAGTCGAGCACTCCGGCTTCTCGGTATTCGCCGGTGTCGGTGAGCGTACCCGTGAAGGTAACGACTTCTATCACGAGATGGCTGAGGGTGGCGTACTCGATAAAGTCGCCCTGGTATATGGTCAGATGAACGAGCCTCCTGGCAACCGTCTGCGTGTCGCGCTGACTGGTTTGACCATCGCCGAGAACTTCCGTGACGAAGGTCGTGACGTATTGATGTTCGTTGATAACATCTATCGTTACACTCTGGCGGGAACCGAGGTCTCCGCGCTGTTGGGTCGTATGCCTTCAGCGGTAGGTTACCAGCCGACTCTGGCTGAGGAGATGGGTGCGCTGCAGGAGCGTATCACCTCCACCAAGACCGGCTCGATCACCTCCTTCCAGGCGGTCTATGTACCGGCGGATGACTTGACCGATCCCTCCCCAGCTACCACCTTCGCCCACTTGGACGCGACCCTGGTACTCTCCCGTCAAATCGCTGAGCTGGGTATCTACCCGGCGGTGGATCCCCTCGATTCCACCTCGCGTATCCTCGATCCCAATGTGGTTGGGACTGAGCACTACAGTGTGGCGCGAAATGTACAGGGTACCCTGCAGCGCTATAAAGAGCTGAAGGATATCATCGCGATTCTGGGCATGGACGAACTCTCTGAAGAGGATAAGCTGGTCGTACAGCGTGCTCGTAAAATCCAGCGTTTTCTCTCTCAGCCCTTCTTCGTCGCTGAAGTATTCACCGGCTCTCCGGGTAAATATGTCTCTTTGAAAGACACCATTGCCGGCTTCAAGGCAATTGTCGAAGGTGAGTATGATCATCTGCCCGAGCAGGCCTTCTACATGGTCGGCGGCATCGATGAGGCAGCTGAGCAAGGCGGCAAGGGCTAACAGCCCGGGAGAATAAAGATGGCCATGACCATTCATGTGGACATCGTCAGTGCGGAAGGCGAGATCTTCAGCGGCGTTGCTGAGATGATCTATGCGCCGGCTGCCATGGGTGAGGTGGGTATCGCACCCCGCCATACCCCTCTGGTCACCCAGCTGAAACCGGGTGAAGTCCGGGTTGATACTGGCGGTGGAAAAGAGATGCAGCACTTCTACGTGTCAGGTGGCATTCTGGAGATCCAGCCCCATGTGGTGACAGTGCTGGCGGATACCGCGATTCGTGCTACCGATCTTGATGAGGCGGCTGCTGAAGAAGCCAAACGACGTGCCGAAGAGGCCATGGCGGATCGCAGTGCCGAGTTTGAATATGCGAAAGCTCAGGCAGAACTTGCCGAGGCGGTTGCACAGCTACGCGCTATCGAAAGAATTCGTAAAGGCAAGCGCGGTTAACCTCTTGCAGGGCCTGACGATTCAGGCCCCATCCCTTATCTTTGTTGTTTTCTCCAGCAGTCACCTACTGCCAGTTAATCAAACAGCTTTATCAGGGAAGATTCCAAGTAAGTAATCATTTTTTAAGTTCCAAGTTTGATGAGACTATTGTAGTCTGGGACTCATCCCAGTGAGTATCTCTAGGCGTTTCTAGGGGATGTCAGCGGTTAAAAATTGACCGAATTGTCAGGGTATTACTAATAAAATAGACAGGGGGGAGACGGATGCATCTTGGCGCACTGATTTTAGCCGCAGGGGAAGGGACGCGAATGCGTTCGAGTGTTCCGAAGGTGCTGCATTCACTGGCTGGCAAGCCACTGCTTTCCCATGTCATCGAGACAGCGCGCACCATCAATCCAGATCAAATCTCGGTCATCTATGGTCATGGTGGTGAGGCGGTAAAAAGCCAGCTGGCGGCGGATGATCTGGATTGGGTCGAACAAAAAGAG
>JARRQD010000183.1:2291-10641 GCA_037382205.1 Candidatus Thiodiazotropha sp. | reverse complement strand
AGCATTGCAACGCAGTATCCTGGCCTGAGCAGGCTTCCCTTCGGGCGAGACGCTAAGCGGTCATCCGCGTTGTTGCGCGCCTTGGAAAGGGAGAAGCCATTCCCAGCGGCACGCGCCTAACCGCTTAGCGTCACGCTATAATCGTCAATTTGTATGAAGCACCACACTAGGTTTCGGCCAGCGCGGAGATAGCTTTAGGTCGGGGTGAAGGAGAAGGCAGAAAGGAGGCCGCCAAACAGGTGTATCCCTGTTAAACGGTATAGGATATTAGTGGAACTCAGGGTCGGGGATATAAATAATCACCCAAAGATTGCGCTGGATTTTGTCCCAGATTCTAGGCGCACAAAGGGGAGCATAGTCGCTCTACGTGACCCTTTGTGCAACAACCAAGCCGGGGCAAAAGACAAGCAAGATTGGGTGATGATTTATTTCCCCGGCCCTAAGCAGCAAGTTGGGATTTCAGTTTTTTCATTGCACCCTGCTCAATTTGGCGAATGCGCTCCGCGGAAACTTGAAACCTGTCTGCCAGTTCATGCAGTGTGGATTTCTTCTCACTCAGCCAGCGTGCTTCGAGTATCTGTCGACTTCTCTCATCCAGATCCTGAATGGCGCCCAATAGTTGCTGTTTCATCTGGCTTTCGCTGTCCATAGCCTCAAGCATCGAAGCGGGTTCCATGCGCATATCACTCAGGTAGCCAGCGGGTGTCGCTGTTACCTGGTCATCGTTCTCCTGGGTTGGGCCGTCAAAAGCAATATCCTGACCGGAGAGCCGGGACTCCATTTCCAATACGGTCTCAGGTTTGACGCCAAGATCCTGGGCAACGCTGTCGACCTCCTCTTTGGAGAACCAACCGAGGCGCTTTTTGGNNNAAGAGTTTACGTTGCGCTTTGGTGGACGCCACTTTGACGATGCGCCAGTTCTTCAAAATGAACTCATGGATTTCAGCCTTGATCCAGTGCACCGCAAAGGAGACCAGACGGACCCCCATGTCGGGGTCAAAGCGTTTGACTGCCTTCATCAGTCCGACGGTTCCCTCCTGGATCAGATCGGGCAGGGCTAAGCCGTAACCGCTGTAATTTCTGGCGATACGCACAACGAAGCGAATGTGGGATGTGATCAGCGCCTGGGCAGCCTGCAGGTCTTTCTGATCACGCAGGCGAACGGCCAGTGAGTGCTCCTCCTCCGCGCTCAGCATAGGCAGCTGAAAAGCTGCGCTGATGTAGCTATCCATGTTACCGGTAGGCAAGGTGGCCAGTGCGATCTCTTTACTCATACAGGTTACCCCAAATTATTTTAAATGGAATATTAGCACTCTCTGCAAAAGAGTGCCAATAGCTGACCATTATGACCGACTGTTGAGCCGAAAGTTCAATGGGCTATTTGTGGTTTTATTTTCGAATTATCAGCTGCTTAGCTCGGTTCTATGGCGCTGAGGTGGCGCCCGACCGCAAGCCAGGAGCCGATCAGCCCGAGCAGCGCGCTCGCGGAGAGTAGAACGATTACTGTGCTCAGGTCGAGGGAGGTTAAATCGAAAGCACTCTGGTAGAGTTGCGCCAGTCTTGCGATGGGGCCGCGCAACAGAATCAGCGAGAGAGCAACCAGAAACCAGGCAATGAATCCACCGAATAGGCCATACCAGAAGCCTGTGTAAAGGAAGGGTCTGCGAATGAAGGCGTTGGTGGCGCCGATCAGCTTGGTGATTTCGATCTCGGTGCGGCGGTTCTGGATCTCTAGCCGGATGGTGTTTCCCACAATCAGCAACACCGCCATGCTGAGCAGCGCTGCAAGCACCACTACAGCACGCTGAGCAATCACGGTGATGGCCTGCAGGCGGCGTACCCACTGCAGGTCAAGCTGGACAATATCCGCCTCTGGCAGTAGGCGTAACTCCTGGGCTAATTTCCCGGCTGCCTGCGCAGTGGTGTATGTGGCTTTGGGCTGAATTACCAGAAGATTGGGCAGAGGATTGCTGTTCAATGCCTGGAGGGCATCCGCATAGCCACTGAGACGTTGAAACTCTTTCAGTGCGGCGTCGCGGCTGATCAGTTCGACGCTTTCGATGTGATTGTGTTGGCGCAGTGTCTCAGCCAGCGCCAGGGCCTTTTTGTTGGTTATGTTCTGATTGAGGAAAAGTGAGATGCTGGCGCCACTCTCCCAGCCGCCACTGATTGTGCTGAGATTACTCAGCATCACATGCAGTCCCACCGGTAGCGCCAATGCGATACCGATAACGGCGCAGGTCATCAGCGAGGAGAAGCGATTGCCAACCAGGCGTCCCAGGCTGGAGAGGGCAACCTGAGCGTGTCTCTGCAGCCAGATGCCTGGCAGGGATAGCATTCGATCCTTAAGTGACATCCCTGATCTCCACCTTGCTGTCGTGGCTCAATGCGCCATTGGTTAGGGTCAGGATGCGTTTATCCATGCTGCTGATCAGGGCCAGATCGTGACTGGCAATCAACAGGGTTACCCCAACCCGGTTGAATTGAGAAAATAGCTCCATGATCTCTTTCGACAGTGCTGGGTCCAGATTACCAGTGGGCTCGTCCGCCAAAACCAGCGGGGGTTTACTGACCACTGCCCGGGCAATTCCGACTCGCTGCTGCTCCCCCCCAGAGAGGGTGATCGGGGCGCTCTTCTCTTTGTGCAGTAGGCCAACCTTATCAAGGGCTGCACGGACTTTTCGGCCAATCTCTTTGTATCCCAAACCGGAGACCACCAGGGGGAGGGCCACATTGTCGAATACTGTACGGTCATGCAACAGGCGATGATCCTGGAAGATCATCCCCACCTCTCTGCGGTGATAGGGGATCAGGCGATTCTTCAATCGGGTCAGATTGCGGCCGTTGACATGAACCTGTCCACCAGTGGAACGTTCCAGCAGTCCGATCAGTTTCAGCAGGGTGCTTTTACCGGCCCCTGAATGCCCGGTAATGAACACCATCTCCTCTGCCTCGATGCGCAGATTGATGTTGCTCAACCCGGTATGTCCGCCTGGATAGCGCTTGCTCACATGGTCAAAATGAATCAAAGGCCTTAACCCGCATTTTTCATCCGGTCGCTTAAAAATAGATTAACTTGTGACTTCCCAGGTGATCTTACCAGTACGATCACGTTCTCAGATGAAACATGCGGATTATTCTGTCGCATCTGTTTCAAATAGCGCTTCGACAAACTCCCTGGGGTCAAATTCACGCAGGTCTTCGATGGATTCACCGACGCCGATGAACCTGATCGGCACCTTGACCTTGTCCGCAATGGCAAATACAACACCGCCTTTGGCTGTGCCATCCAGTTTGGTGATTACCAGGCCGGTCAAACCGACAGACTCATTGAACTGTACTGCCTGATTAACCGCATTCTGACCCGTCCCCGCATCCACCACCAGCAATACTTCATGGGGTGCTTGCGGGTCGATTTTCTTCATCACCCGGGTGATCTTGGCCAACTCATCCATAAGATTTGACTTAGTATGCAGGCGTCCCGCTGTATCAGCAATCAATATGTCAACCTGGCGAGAGGTGGCGGCCTGCAGCGCATCAAAAACCACAGAGGCCGCATCAGCTCCACTGTGCTGGGCAATCACCGGAATCTGGTTGCGCTCCCCCCAGCTCTGCAACTGTTCCACCGCTGCGGCTCGAAAGGTATCGCCGGCAGCGAGCATTACACTCTCCCCGTCGATCTGGAACTTTCTCGCCAGCTTGCCGATGGTGGTTGTTTTGCCGGCCCCATTGATGCCCACCATCACCATTACCATGGGTTTCCCATCCTGCCTGGTTTCGATCGGTTTGTCGCAAGTTTGAAGTATCTCCAGCAGATGCTGCTTGAGCGCCTGGGTCAGGGCCTCTGGGTCGTTGAGGGATTTGCGTTTCACCCGTTCGGTCAGGTCATCGATGATTCGGCTGGTGGCATCGACCCCCACATCGGCGGTGAGTAACAGAGTCTCCAGCTCTTCGAGCAGCTCCTCGTCGATGGTTTTTCGCCCCATCACCAGATTGGCCAGGCCGTCGGTAAGATTGTGACGGGTGCGCGACAACCGCTGCTGCAGACGGGCAAAGAGACCTGTTTTCTCCTCTACCTGCGGCTGTTTGTCGACTTCCTCTGCTTCTGACTTTTTACGTTTACCGAATCCGAACATAATTTGGACAACACCAGTGGGGTGATTGGAACTCTATACCGATGGCAGGCTCTTACTAACACCTCGGCAGCATGCAATCTGCCAGGTTGTTGCGCTCGTAGCTCTGCCTGGGGCCACTTTGGACAATCCTTCGGCCCTCTGAAACAATGCCTGCGGTCTGTCGCCGGCGCTATTCTACAGCGCCTCCTGGGCAATGATAAAGTGCCATAGTCTGCTGGTGGCCATTGAAGGCTCGACTGGCGAGCTTCAAAATAACTATTAATGAGAAAAAGGAACACCTTGATGCGAAGATTGATGACAACTTTCATCCTGTTGTTGACGGCGATTGGCTATGCACAGGCGAATGTGGTGGAGCACCAGCTGAAGAATGGCATGAAGGTGATCGTGAAACAGGACAAACGGGCGCCGATCGCCGTATCTCAGGTCTGGTACAAGGTGGGGTCCAGTTATGAGCATGGTGGCATTACCGGTGTCTCTCATGTGCTTGAACATATGATGTTCAAAGGAACCGACAATCATGCCCCTGGTGAATTCTCCAGAATCATTGCGGCCAACGGAGGCAATGAAAATGCCTTTACCGGCCGGGATTACACTGCGTACTACCAGACACTGGCCAGTGACCGACTGGAAGTGGCTTTTCAGCTGGAGGCAGACAGGATGAGAAACCTATTGCTGCCGGAGGCTGAATTCAAGAAGGAGCTTGAGGTGGTCAAGGAGGAGCGCCGTATGCGCACCGAAGACAAGCCTCAATCTCTGACCTACGAGCTGTTTCTCACTGGGGCTTACCAGGCTTCGCCTTATCGGATACCGGTGATTGGTTGGATGTCCGATTTGGATGCACTGCAGGTTGAGGATCTTCGACACTGGTACCGCAAATGGTATACCCCGAACAATGCCACGTTAGTTGTTGTCGGTGATGTGGAGCCGGATCAGGTGATCGCACTGGCTGAGCAATACTTTGGTGTACTGAATCCAGAGCCGGCGGTAACGCTGATAAAGCCGAGAGAGGAGCCTCAACAGAGAGGGGTTAAACGAATGGCAATGAGGGTACCGGCGCGTCAGCCCTACATGGTCATGGGATACAAAACCCCAGTGATTGGTAAAACAGATCACGACTGGGAACCCTACGCGCTGGAGATGCTGGCTTACATCCTGGATGGTGGCGCCAGTGCCCGTCTTGCGACAAATCTAATCCGTGGCAGTCAGGTGGCGGTTTCAGTGGATACCAGTTATAACGCATTCTCCCGTCTGCCTGGCATGTTGGTGCTCGATGCTGTGCCGAGACCTGGTACTGAGATCGAGTCGGTTGAGAAAGCAATCCTGCAAGAGATCGATCGTTTCAAAACAGAACTGGTAACCGATGGGGAGATGGATAGAGTGCGTAACCAGATCATCGCGTCAAAAGTATTTGAAAAGGACTCCGTGTTCTACCAGGCAATGCTGATTGGACAACTGGAGACGGCTGGTCTCGACTGGCGCCTCGGTGATGCGTATGTGGAGAAGCTCAAGGCGGTTACTGCCGAGCAGGTGAAACAGGTGGCTGAGAAGTATCTGATCGAAGATAATCTCACTGTTGCAGTATTGGAACCCTTACCGATGGAAGAGGGCGCTGTAAATCGCTCAACTTCAACTGCAGGAGGCCGTCATGCTCGCTAATACGCTACGTCTGTTGATCATATCTGTGGCTGTGAGCTTTACCAGCCTGCTGTACGCAACACCCCAAATCGAGACCTGGCAAACCGACAATGGGGCCAAAGTCCTCTATGTCTATGCGCCGGAGATCCCGATGGTTGATGTGCGGGTGGTGTTTGATGCCGGCAGCGCCAGGGATGGAGAGAAAGCGGGTATCGCCTCCTTTACCAACAGTTTGCTGACCGAGGGTGCGGGTAATTGGAATGCCTATCAGATCGCTGAACGGATTGAAGGGGTAGGATCGCAGCTTGAATCGGGCGCGCTGCGGGATATGGCCTGGGTGGCGGTCAGATCTCTCACCGAACCCGAAGTCCTGAAGACCTCTCTGGATACCCTTTCGGCGATCCTGGTCAGCCCAGGTTCAGCGATGAAGACATCGAGCGAGAGCGTCAATCGATACTTGCAGGCTTGTTGCAGGATGAGCAATCTGCCGGCAGTATTGGAAAAAAACAGCTTTATCAGTTGGTCTACGGCAGTCATCCCTATGCATCGGATCCATCAGGAAATCGTGCGTCGGTTAAATCGATCAGTCGCGAAGATATTGTCAACACTCATCAACGCCTTTATGTGGCTAAGAATGCGGTGGTTGCCATTGTTGGCGCGGTGGACCAGGATCAGGCCAAGGATATTGCCGAAGCGGTAGTGGGTGGGTTGCCATCGGGTGAAGCTATGCCGCCATTGCCGGACGTTCCATCCCTTGATCAAGGGGTGGTCAAGCAGATTTCGTTTCCTTCGACCCAATCCCATCTCTATCTGGGGCAGCCAGGACTCAAGCGGGGTGATCCAGACTACTTTCCCCTCTATGTGGGTAATCACATTCTCGGCGGCAGCGGACTGGTCTCTTTGCTGAGCGAAGAGGTGCGAGAGAAGCGTGGCTTGAGCTACAGTGTTTATAGCTACTTCATCCCGATGCGCCAGCTGGGCCTGTTTCAGGTAGGTCTGCAGACTAAAAATGAACAGGCCGATGAGGCACTGAGAGTGGTTAAGGATACGCTCCAGCGTTATATCACCGAGGGGCCGACCGATGAGGAGTTGCAAGCGGCGAAACAGAATATTACTGGTGGCTTTCCTCTGCAGATCGCTTCCAATGGTAAGGTTGTCTCGTATCTTGCGATGATCGGTTTCTATGATCTGCCCCTCGATTATCTGGATGTGTTTGTCGACAAAATCAACTCAGTCAGCAAACAGCAGATTCGCGATGCCTTCCGGCGTCGGGTCGATTCCGAACATCTGGTGAGAGTCCAGGTGGGCAGATTCTCAGCCCCGGTGGCTCAGGTTAAGCGTACAGAAGCCGCTAAATAACACTGTCGCTAACAGGCGCTGGTGGGGTCAGCTCCCAGGGCCTGATTTTACAGTCACCATTCAGAGATTGAGAGCATGTCCAGTCACACAGCTTGCCAGGTACGCATCATTGGCGGTGAGCATAGGGGGAGGAAGCTCCCCTTTACCGATCTTCCGGGCCTCCGGCCAACCGGTGACCGAATCCGTGAGACACTGTTCAACTGGTTGCAGCCCTGGATTGCCGGGGCTCGCTGCCTGGATCTGTTTGCCGGTAGTGGTTCGTTGGGTATCGAGGCTGCATCCCGGGGCGCGGGAGAGGTGGTGATGCTTGATACGGCGAGCCCAGTGGTGCGGCAGTTGGAAGAAAATCGCAAGCAGCTGAACCTAGAGCAGGTTAGCGTTGTCAGGGCCGACGCTCTGCAGTGGTTGGAGCAGTCGCCTGTAGCTTTTAATGTGGTGTTTTTAGATCCACCATTCTCCGCCGATCTGCTTGGGCCACTCTGCCATAAGTTGAATCAGGGCTGGCTGGCGGATAACGCTCGGATCTATCTGGAGGATGAGGCCTCCAGGTCATTACCGGAATTGCCTGAGGGATGGCAGTTACTGAAAGAGAAGCGCGCCGGTCAGGTACGCTTTGGTTTGGCCTGCGCACCTCTTCCGGGATGAGCGATGGGCCAAAGCTTGCTAAACTCTGCCACCACCTCCTGTTTTAAGAGGGGTGAAACCCATAAAGACTGAGGTGAGAATTATCATTCATAACTTTCAAGTCTGATATTATGATTATCTTGTTCAATTGATAGCGACATATGATTAGAGCTGTATATCCCGGAACCTTTGATCCAATTACTAACGGTCATAGCGATCTGGTCAGAAGGGCCTCCGAGCTTTTCGATCATGTCATTCTGGCGATCGCGAAGAATCCGGGTAAAAACCCTGCATTCGATCTTGAACAGCGTCTATCCTTGGCCCATACCGTGCTGGGGGGGATTGAGAATGTTGAGATTCTCGCGTTCGACAATCTGTTGGTGGAGTTTGTTCAGCAGTGCGGGGCGAATGTGATACTGCGTGGTTTACGCGCGGTTTCGGACTTTGAGTATGAATTTCAATTGGCAGGCATGAATCGGCGACTGTCACCGGAGACTGAAACCCTGTTTCTCACCCCCGCTGAGAGATCAGGTGCTCCGAGTATCATGTAGTCATGGCTACAATCATTTTCCCCGGCACGGTGGTTTCCTTCCCTC
>JARRQD010000183.1:0-2283 GCA_037382205.1 Candidatus Thiodiazotropha sp. | reverse complement strand
TAAAATTCCCGCGTCATCTCAGTTGTGGCGTTAATTATTGGACGGGTTGATCATTCATCAGTCCTAGGAACAGACAATCATCCGAACTAGTTAGGAGAGAACCGCATGGCTTTAATAATCACCGACGAATGCATCAACTGTGATGTATGTGAACCCGAATGCCCCAATGGGGCGATCACACAGGGTGATGAAATCTATGAAATCGAACCAGACCTCTGCACGGAGTGTGTTGGTCACTATGAGACCTCCCAGTGCGTCGAAGTCTTTCCGGTTGATTGTATACCCAAGGATCCAGAGCACGAGGAGAGCTATGAACAGCTCTACGCTAAATATCTAAAGATTACCGGTGAATCCTAATAGATGATGACGCGTGTCATGAGATCCGATAAGGCTCCCCAGTGGAGCCTTATTCTTTTGCTGCTCTGTTACAGCCCGCTGTGGGCCGCAGAGAAGCCCGCCAAGGCGGCAATCGCCAGCGCCCATCCCCTGGCGACTGAAGCGGGCCATGAAATCCTCCGCAAGGGTGGCAACGCCTTCGATGCAGCTGTTGCTGTAACCGCTGTGCTGGCGGTTGTCGAACCCTACAGCTCTGGGTTGGGTGGTGGTGGGTTTTGGCTGCTGCATCGGGCCAGCGATGGTTTCCAGACCATGGTTGATGGTCGAGAACGCGCCCCGCTTGCTGCCCATCGTGATCTCTATCTGGATGAGCAAGGGGAAGTGATTCCTGGCAAGTCGATCGATGGCGCTCTGGCTGCGGGAATACCCGGCGTTCCCGCAGCGTTGGTTCACTTGACGGAGAACTACGGCGAGTTGCCACTGGGCGAACTGCTGAAGCCAGCCATAGAGATTGCAGCGAACGGTTTTGCTGTCGATCAGCACTATCTCCGCATGGCGAAGTGGCGATTGCCTGTGCTGCAGGCCCACAGCGCATCTGCTGAGCAGTTTTTGCAGCAGGGAGAGGTGCCGGCTGAGGGGTACCTGCTCAAACAACCTGATCTGGCCGATACCTTACGGGTTATTGCAGATCGAGGCATTGAGGGGTTTTACCAAGGCGAACTGGCGCAACGACTGGTTGATGGCGTCAGTTCCGCAGGCGGTATCTGGACACTGCAAGATCTGGCCGAATACCGGATTGTGGAGCGACGTCCGATTACTGGTCACTATAAGGGATTGCGCATTACCAGTGCTGCGCCTCCCTCATCCGGGGGGATCGCCATCCTCACCATGCTGAATATTCTAGAGGTGTTGAATTACTCAGGATTGCCGGAACCACAAAAGACTCATTTGTTGGTTGAGGCTATGCGCCGAGCCTATCGTGATCGGGCAGAGTATCTTGGTGATCCGGATCATGTTCAGGTGCCGGCAGAGAAGCTGATTCATCCTCTCTATGGGGCGGGACTGGCTCGGAGTATCGATCTGCAGCGGGCGACTGCCAGTCCGAAACAGCCTCAATTAAAGAGATCTGAGGGCGAGGATACTACCCACTTCTCGATCCTCGACCGACAGGGTAACCGAGTCTCAGCCACCCTGAGCATCAATTATCCCTTTGGTTCTGGCGTTGTGGTGCCCGGAACAGGGGTACTTTTGAATGATGAAATGGATGACTTCTCAGCAAGTCCTGGGGTAGCCAATGTCTATGGACTGATTGGTGGGGAGGCAAACGCCATTGAAGCTGGCAAGCGTATGTTATCGAGTATGACGCCAACCTTTGTCGAGGACGCTCAGCGTGTCGCGATTCTAGGAACTCCTGGCGGCAGTCGAATCATCACTATGGTGCTGCTCGGTATCCTTGAGATGGCTGAAGGTAGCGATCCGCAGGCGTGGGTCAGTCGACCCCGCTTTCACCATCAGTATCTGCCCGATGTGATTCAGATGGAACCTAACGCGATCAGCCAGCAACTGGCTAAGCAGCTGGGTGAGATGGGGCACAGCTTCAAACGCCTAAACAACCCTTATGGCAATATGCAGGCGGTTCTGTGGAATCGCTCCACAGGGCAGATTGAGGCGGCCAGTGATCCCCGGGGGGTGGGGATGGCAAAAGTCGACTGAGACAGTTTCAGGTATTGTTCACCGACCCACAAAACCCTGTTTATTGAGGTGCAAACGGGGATTATTTGCAAAAAAGTTCCAAAAGTTGGAATCTTGCCATTGAATTTGTTTAGCTTTTGGATCAAGCTTCCGTGCCAGATGATTCCGCTCTTTGCAGCCTGAAGTTTGTAGATACGTGTTTAACGGTGGAGAGCTGGGCATACAATGTTCTACCCGATTCATCACTCTGTTGAC
>JARRQD010000182.1:0-9545 GCA_037382205.1 Candidatus Thiodiazotropha sp. | reverse complement strand
GTGAAGCTTGAAACAGCTTATGCAGGTCTTTGATTAAGGTATTGATATCCACGCCTTTCTTCTGCTGCTCCAGCTCATCAGGTATGTCACGCAACCGCAGCAGTATCTTGCCCACCCGGTTGATTTCATCCTTGATGATCTCCAACTCTTCCTGCACCTGGTGGTTTTCACCCAGTTTCATGCCGAGGATGTGTAGATAGTTGTTGATGATGCCAAGTGGGTTATTCGCCTCATGGACAATTTTTCGTGCTTCCAGATGGAAACTGGCCTGTTCATCATCCAGCAGTTGCTGCTGAGATCGATACATCTCCTGCTGGCGCAGCAGGGCCTCACCAGCTTGATGGGTAAACAGCTGTAACAGGGGTAATTGCGCCTCAAGCAGAGGAAACTGGGTGCTCTCCAGGCCGATTGCCAAGAGCCCCAGTTTCTGTTCCTGGGTGGTCAATGGCAGGTAATAGAGGGCATTACAGTCGAGCAATCCGATCAGCTGTTGCTCATTGATGCTCAGATTGGTTTGCTGCGCATCATCCTCTGTATAGAGGGGTAACTGTTGATTAAAGGCCAAGGCAGCCAGACTGCGCTCTGTCTCTGTGGTTACGCTCAGCTCATCAAGCTGCTGCTGTATGCCTCGGGAAGCGGGGGAGTAGGGCAGTAGCAGGTTCTGCTCATCGGCTTTGAGCAGAAAACAGAGCTTTTTCAGTCCAAACAGCAGCTGCAGGTCTCGATGAATTTGCTGCAGGGTGGCTTGTCGGTCGACTTTTTCCAGGGCGGGGGTGAGACTGCCGCCAAACAGTGCCGCCTGTTTGACCCGCTCACCCAAGGCGACGTGATGGGCCTCTGAACGCTCCGTGTCACGCTCATCCGAAGCTGTTTTGAGAAACGGAATACCCAGACTGCCTGCGTTCTCGGCTGCCTGTTTGTAGGACTCAGAGGTTAGCTTTTCAACGACTGACTGATTTAAGCCGAACAGGCTATCGGCCTGAGTTAGCACAGCGTCACTTGGCTTGTGCCCCCCCAGGGCGAGCTGGCAGCCGAGGTTGACCAATTTGACCAGTGGCGAGCTGTCGAGTATGCGCTGCGCCGGCTCATGCTGATAGCGAAGCGCGTCGGCGAGAAAACTCTGCAATTGCCACTGTTCGATCATCTGTGAGCCAAGCTGTGGATAGTTCACCCCGTACTGCTTCAGTTCCTGCTTGAGTTGTTCATCGATCTCAGGATTTCCGGCTACGATTTTTTGGTATCCCGGGGTATCTTTCTGCAACAGGGCGAGTTGCCCCAAACGGTGTAGCAGGCCAGCCAGATAGGCCTCTTCAGGCATTTTGTAGGCTGTCAGTTCACTCAGTCCACGACACAGACAGGCACACAGCAGGGATCTGCACCAGATCAGGTCAAGGCTCTGGCCGATGGCATCAGCCAGCTTGGAAAAATATTGTTGAACGGCACTGTTGATGGCAATGGTTCTGACGCTGTTGATACCCAACACCACTAACATGTGGTGCAGGCTGGCGAACTCATTCCATTGGCGATAGAAAGGGGAGTTTGCTGCGGTCATGACCTGGGCGCTGATCGCTGCATCCTGCTGAATAATGGTGCTTAAAGATTCTAAACTGACATGAGGATCATTACAGCTATCAATCAGCTGAATGAGTATGGCTGGTGGGGATGGCAGATCGCTGAATTTTCCGTCGATTGCCTTGCCTTGGTTATCTGTGATCACGTAAAAGCCAAGTTAATTATGATAAAGCCTCAGGACACTCATTTCGACTTGGTTTTGGTGTGGCAGAGTCCGACCCTGCACCCTGAACTTAGCGGGTGGGGGCTCTGCCCCACCAAATACTGCTTAAATGAGTGATATTCAAGTTTATTCTGTGGTTCCATCACTATCTTGTTGTAATTAATAGCACTTTATTGGCTTTAGTTAAAGTGCTGTTAAAAAGCTTGGTTGTTACTTCAGTGTTACAGAATTTACTCGGTGACTCACCAACTGACGGAAAATTGCCTGGTTGGCTTCTAATTGAGAGTCAAGAAATTGTCTTTTTCAGGGTAAAGATTTTTAACTATATGAATTTACAAGAAAATTAGTTTTTTGTTCCGGTGGCACTTTATTTGCATTCCCTATGAAGTAGTCTCACTGAGGAATCAAAAAAATGGCAAACGAAGAGGCATCTGAAGAGCTGGATCTTGGCGAAGAGAAAGGCGGCAAATCAAAACTGATTATCATCATAGCGGTTGCCGCTGTATTGCTGATCGGTGGTGGTCTGGCGGCATTTTTTCTACTGGGTGGCGAAGAGAAGGTTACAGAAGAAACCGCTGCTGAAGAGCCGGTTGAAGAGGAGAAGGGGCCAGTACAATATCTCGATTTCAAACCTCCGTTTGTGGTCAATTTGCCTGGGCGCCCAAGCCTGTTACAGATTGGCGTCAGTATTCGAGTCTATTCCGAGCCGATGGCAGAGTTCATCCGCCACAACGATCCAATGATACGCCACCATCTACTGAACCTACTCTCCAGCAAAGATGGCAAATCCCTGAAAACACGTGAAGCCAAAGAGGCGCTGCAGGTCGAGATGCTCGAAACACTGAATAAAGTCGTCAAAGAGTTAGAGGGGCCAGGTGAGGTGGATGGGGTCTTTTTTACCAGTTTCGTGATGCAGTAATTCAACCCGATAGGAAAACAAGATGAGCGCCAATGACCTGCTATCACAAGAAGAGATCGATGCCCTGTTGCATGGCGTCGATAGTGGGGATGTGGCCACTGAGTCCGATGTGGCGGATGAGGGTGGCACGGTCTCCTACGACTTTACCAGTCAGGATCGAATCGTCAGAGGTCGTCTGCCAACCCTGGAGATGATCAATGAACGCTTTGCACGGCTGTTCAGAACCAGTCTGTTCAATATGCTCAGACGGACTGCCGATCTTTCTGTCTCTGGCATCCAGATGCAGAAGTTTTCAGAGTTCGTACACAGTCTGTTTGTCCCTACCAGTCTGAATATGATCTAAGTGCCGCCATTGAGAGGTAAGGGGTTGTTTGTATTTGATCCCAAATTGGTCTTCAGTGTCGTCGACAACTATTTTGGCGGTTCAGGACGGTTACATACAAAGATTGAAGGTCGTGATTTCACCCCAACTGAAAACCGGGTGATCCAGCTGTTGCTGAACAGCGCCTTTGAAGATCTCAAAGCCGCCTGGAGACCCGTATTCAAGGTTGATTTCGAGTACAGCGGGTCAGAGGTCAATCCCCAGTTCGCCAATATCGTCAGCCCCTCGGAGGTGGTGGTCGTAACCTCCTTCCACGTGGATCTGGAAAACGGAGGCGGTGACTTCCATGTCTGCATGCCCTATTCGATGTTGGAACCTATCCGCGAGCTGTTGGATGCCGGTGTACAGAGTGATCGGGGTGAGCGAGATGAACGCTGGGAACGTTCGTTGAAAGAGGAGATTCTGTCGGCCAAGGTTGAATTGTGTAGCAATCTGACGGAAGTACAGATGACACTTCAGCAGCTCGCCGCATTAAAGGCTGGGGATGTGATACCCATAGAGATGCCTGAAGAGGTCGTAGTGGACGCGGCGGATGTACCTGTGTTTCACGCAAAATTGGGTGTTTCCGATGGTAACTACGCCTTGAAGATCAGTGAGTGGCTCGTCAACAACCAACGCAAAGGGTTACATGATTATCTGGATATGGAGCACGAGACCTGAACAGTCGGTCGGTACTGTGCAGCAGTCAGACAGTTTTAATTAGCCTAGGTTAAATCCCCAAAGAGGGTAAAAAGATGAGTGATGAGAAAAGTGTAGACCCCAATGAAGCCTTAGCGGATGAATGGGCGGCTGCTCTCGAAGATCAGGCGGATGGTGAACAATCAAGTACAACCGAAACGGCGAGCTTCGATGAGTTGACCGATGAAGCTGTCTCAGCAGGCGGTGTCAACATGGATGCCATTCTGGATGTACCGGTCACCATCTCGATGGAGATCGGACGCACCAAAATCAATATTCGTAATCTATTGCAACTTAATCAGGGTTCTGTGGTTGAGCTTGACCGGTTGGCTGGTGAACCCATGGATGTGTTAGTTAATGGCACACTGATCGCACAGGGCGAGGTGGTGGTGGTGAATGAGAAGTTCGGCTTGCGCCTGACCGACATCATCAGTCCCTCTGAGCGAGTCAAGAGGTTAAGTTGATGTGCCGGTGGCTGCTTAGCGGACTCTTCTTCAGCAATGCCTTGATGGCAGCTGAAGAGGGTGGCAAACAGATTGGTGTCAATGTTTCGCCGATTGGTGCTGAGGGGCTGATGAATACGCTCAGTGGTCTGCTGGTGGTGCTGGCCGTGATCGTTGGCGCTGCCTGGCTGTTCAAGCGTTATGGGCAGTTCTCGATGGGTGGCAAAGGCCTGGTTAGAGTGCTTGGCGGCGCCTCGGTTGGCAGTCGTGAACGGGTGGTGGTGGTTGAAGTTGAGGATACCCGAGTTTTGCTCGGGGTGGCGCCTGGACAGGTACGGATGTTACATCTGTTGAGTGGCGAGTCCCCCAGTTTTCGTGAGCAGTTGCAAGCGCTGGAGCAGCAGGAGTCCAGTGATCCGCCGCCGAGTGAGACAGCGCAATGAAAGCTTGGATAGTCATTCTGGGATTGCTGGTCTGCGGCCTGGTCGAGGCGGCGCCAGGTGTGGATGCCTTCAGCGTCTCCCCCAATGGGGAGGGTGGTCAGACCTATACCCTGACCATCCAGGTGTTGCTGTTTATGACCGCCCTGACCCTGTTGCCCGGGGCATTGATGATGATGACTTCATTCGCCAGAATCATCATTGTGCTGGCAATTCTCAGGCAGGCTTTGGGTACTCAAAGCACCCCTTCAAATCAAATCCTCGTTGGGCTGGCGCTGTTTTTGACCCTGTTCATCATGATGCCAGTCTTCAATGAGGTCAATCAGACCGCACTACAACCCTACCTTGCGGAAGAGATGGATACCATGCAGGCCTTGCAGGCCGCTGCCGAGCCGGTGAAGTCTTTCATGCTGGCGCAGACCAGAGAAGACGATCTGGCGCTGTTTGCCCGAATCGGCAACTTCGGTGAATTCAATGGACCGGAAGAGGTGCCTTTCAGTCTGTTGTTGCCATCCTTTGCCACCAGCGAACTGAAGACTGGTTTTCAGATCGGCTTTCTGCTGTTTATTCCTTTTCTAGTGATCGATCTGGTGGTGGCCAGTATTCTGATGTCGATGGGTATGATGATGCTGTCACCAATGATTATCTCTCTACCCTTCAAAATTATGTTGTTTGTACTAATTGATGGCTGGGCGCTGGTGTTTGGCACCCTGGCATCGAGTTTTCAGGTATAGATGGGAGGTAGCCTCATGAGCCCTGATATCGTATTGGCCATCGGACAGAACAGTCTTGAGGTGATCGGTCTGCTTTCAGGTATTGTGCTGTTACCCGCCTTGGCGGTAGGCCTGATCATTGCCATGTTCCAGGCGGCCACTCAGATCAATGAGATGACCCTGACATTCATCCCAAAACTGGTGATCTCCGGTCTGGTTCTGATGTGGGCCGGAAACTGGATGCTGCAACTAATGATGAATTTCTCAATCAACCTGATTGAGAGTATTCCCGAGCTGATCTTCTAGATCCATGATCTTCAGTGAAGCTCAACTCAATGCCTGGATCGCCACCTATTTCTGGCCGATGGTGCGTATCAGCGCCATGCTGTTTGCCGCGCCCCTGTTCAGCTCGCGCCAGGTTCCAGCCCGTCTGCGCCTGTTTCTGATGTTGATGATCGCCCTTCTTGTGGCGCCGACACTGCCGCAGATGCCGCCGGCGGACGTACTCAGTCACAGCGGTATGATCATTATGCTGCAACAGCTGTTGATCGGCATCATGATGGGCTTTATTCTGCAGATGGTGTTCGGTGCCTTGGTGTTTGGCGGGCAGGTGATTGCCTACAGCATGGGCTTGGGTTTCGCCTCCATGGTCGACCCGGCCAATGGTGTACAGGTGCCGGTGATCTCCCAGTTCTATCTGATTCTGGCTACTTTACTGTTTCTAATCTTCAATGGTCATCTACACGCCATTGAGCTGGTGGCCGACAGCTTCGTCACTATGCCCGTGGCAATGGATGGTCTCTCGCGTAACGATCTCATTGATTTGGTTGCCTGGGGCAGTCGGCTGTTTGCCGGTGGCTTGATCATCGCGTTACCGATCGTCGGCGCTATGCTGATGGTCAACATGGGCATGGGTGTGGTGATGCGCGCCGCACCGCAACTGAATATCTTTTCTGTCGGTTTTCCAATCACCATGTTGCTTGGGTTTACATTGATTTGGGTGAGCTTGCCCAATGCCTTGGCGGTTTTTACCAATCTGTCGGATGAGGCTTTTCTGCATCTGATGCAGACCCTGCGGATTGCGAGGTGAAGCATGGCTGACAATGAGAATGGCCAGGAAAAAACAGAACAACCCACAGCGAAAAAACTCGCGGATGCAAAACGCAAAGGCCAGGTCGTTCGCTCCCGCGAACTGAATAGTATGGCTGTCACCATGGCCGGTGTCATCAGCCTGGTGGTGATGAGTGGTTCTGTCGGGGATGCGGTGTCTACCATGATGAGCGAAAGTTTTGTGCTAACCCGCGAACAGATATTCGATATCAGCAGCATGGTTCGCCGTCTGGGCGAAGGGATAGGGCAGGCCTTTTTTGCATTGATACCATTTTTCTTGATGGTGATTCTGGCGGCAATTTTCAGTTCTGTGGTGCTGGGCGGTTTCTCAGTCAGCGGCGAATCCATTGCACCGAAGTTCAGTAAGCTGAGCCCGTTAAAAGGTTTAGCACGGATTTTTTCGGCAAAGGGGTTGGTAGAGATGTTGAAGGCGATGGCTAAGTTTTTACTCATCGGCGGCGCCACGGTATTCCTCCTCTACAACACCCTGGGGCAGTATCTGGCGCTTCACAATATGGAGATCTTACCGGCACTCCAACATCTTAACTCTCTCATCGGTTGGTCGGTCATATTGTTGAGTACCACAATGATTCTGATTGCAGCGATCGATGTGCCTTTCCAACTCTGGGATCACAAACGTCAACTGAAGATGACCAGACAGGAAGTTCGCGATGAGATGAAAGAGACCGAAGGTCGGCCGGAAGTGAAAGGCCGGATCCGTCAAATGCAACGGGAGATGGCGCAACGACGGATGATGCAGGAAGTGCCTCAAGCCGATGTGATTGTTACCAACCCAACCCACTATGCGGTGGCCTTGAAGTATGATCCTGAGACCATGCATGCGCCCAAGTTGGTTGCCAAAGGCGCCGATCTGATTGCACAGAATATTCGCAAGGTGGGTTCAGACTCCAAGGTGCCGATCGTGGAGTCGCCTATGTTGGCCAGAGCGATCTACTTCAATACAGACTTGGATAGCTATATTCCGGCGGGCCTCTATATGGCAGTGGCCAGGCTGTTGGCCTATGTCTTCCAACTCAAAGGCGGAAAAGAGAGATGGACAGCGCAACAATTTTAGACAACATCAAACAGCTTGGTGCCCGCGGCCTCGGTGCGCCGATGGTTCTGTTGATGTTGCTGGCGATGTTGGTTATCCCATTGCCGCCGATTGCCCTGGATCTGTTCTTCACCTTCAATATCACCCTTTCCCTGGTAGTGATGCTGGTGGTTGTTTATACAAAACGTCCATTGGAGTTTTCAGTTTTTCCGAGCATGCTGCTGATTGCCACACTGCTGCGACTGGCCTTGAATGTGGCCTCGACCCGGGTCGTATTACTGGAAGGACATACCGGTGGTGATGCGGCCGGTAAAGTGATCGAAGCATTCGGCGCCTTTGTTATCGGTGGCAACTACGCGGTCGGTCTGGTGGTGTTCCTGATTTTGGTGATCATCAACTTCGTGGTAGTGACCAAAGGCGCCGGTCGTGTCTCCGAAGTCAGTGCCCGGTTTACCTTGGATGCCATGCCTGGCAAACAGATGGCCATTGATGCCGATCTGAACTCAGGTCTGATCGATCAGGATGAAGCCCGCACACGCCGGGAAGATGTGGCTCGGGAAGCCGATTTCTACGGTGCGATGGATGGCGCCAGTAAGTTTGTTCGTGGTGACGCCATCGCCGGTATACTGATTCTGTTCATCAATATCATTGGCGGCCTCTCGATCGGTATGGCCCAGCACGATCTGGACTTCTCCACCGCGTTGCAGAACTATGTACTGCTGACCATTGGTGATGGCCTGGTGGCGCAGATTCCTTCACTGTTACTCTCCACCTCGGCAGCGATCATCGTGACACGCGTGGCCAGTACCCAGGATGTGGGCGGGCAGATCGTCAGTCAGCTGTTTACCAGTCCCAAGGCGTTGGCCGTTACCGCTGCCGTGCTGCTGATGATGGGGATTATTCCCGGTATGCCGAATTTTGCCTTTCTCACCTTGGCTGCGGCAGCGGCTGGTGGGGCCTGGCTGATCTGGCAACGGCAGCAAGAGCCGGAACAGGAGATGTTGATCGAAGAGCCGGTTGAGCAGCCCGAGCAGCGGGATCTGAGTTGGGACGATGTGCAGCCTGTCGACCTGGTGGGATTGGAAGTCGGCTATCGTCTGATTCCGCTGGTTGATCGGAATCAGGGTGGGCAGCTGATGAACCGAATCAAAGGGGTCAGGCGAAAGCTCTCCCAGGAGTTAGGGTTCTTGATTCCTTCTGTGCATATTCGGGATAACCTGGATCTCTCACCAAACAGTTACCGGATCTCATTGAATGGTGTGGTGGTTGCCGAAGTGGAGATCTTCCCGGATCGGGAGATGGCGATCAATCCAGGACAGGTATTTGGCCAACTCCAGGGAACCCCCACCAAGGACCCCACCTTTGGTCTGGATGCGGTTTGGATCGATCCTGAGCAGAAGGATCATGCCCAGACTCTGGGCTATACCGTGGTGGATGCAAGTACGGTGGTGGCAACCCATCTGAGCGAAATACTGCAGTCCCAGGCGAATGAGTTGTTGGGTCATGAAGAGACACAGCAGCTTCTCGATATGCTGGCCCGCACTACGCCAAAACTGGTGGAAGACCTGGTGCCGAAAACCTTGTCACTGAGTGTAGTGACCAAGATTCTGCAGAACCTGTTGTCAGAGCATGTACCGATCCGGGATTTTCGAACCATTGCCGAAACGCTGGCTGAACAATCCACCCGCACACAGGATCCCGGTGCATTGACCGCCGCAGTGCGTGTGGCGTTGTCCCGAGGCATCGTACAGAAGCTGATCGGCACTACCGATGAGATTCCAGTAGCGGTTTTGGATCCAGGGCTAGAGCAACTGTTGCAACGCACCTTACAAGCCTCTGAAGAGGGGCAGGCCGGATTTGAGCCGGGCCTTGCCGAGCGGCTGCAAACCGCCCTGGCGGAGACCCATGCGGCTATGGAGGCGCAAGGCCAACAGAGTGTGCTATTAGTGGCCGCACCGATCCGTGCCTGGATGGCCCGATTCGCCAAGCATACAGCACCTGGAATGCATATTCTCTCTTACAACGAAGTGCCCGATAACCGACAGATCAAGGTGATCTCCACCATTGGCAA
>JARRQD010000181.1:0-7535 GCA_037382205.1 Candidatus Thiodiazotropha sp. | reverse complement strand
CCGCAGAAGGTCACGCACACATATTGGCACATGATCGAAAATCATGATGCGGTTCGTACCTCACCACATCCTACATAATAGGCTTACCACAGGTTACCAATTCGCAGAGTTTCTTTGATCCCCTCACCCCCTCTTTCTCCCGAAGAAGGGTCTTGTAAATCAAGTTTCGGAGTTCACCATGAAACCTGAAATCCATAGTTAATATGAATGATTAACAAATTCTTATAGCGTTAATGAGTTCGCCCAATGAGTTAAGATAAATCGCCTCTTCTTTTACTTCAATGAACCAGGATGGTTCATGAAAAAACTTATTTTAGTGCAGCCACATCGCCATGCTTAAACATACGAACACGTAATGAGGTATTTCCTTGTGGCGATTTTTGGCTGTTAAAATATGCAAAAGCATCCGATTCAAACAAATTCAAATCTAAAACCGTGGAATTCATTGACTGATAGGATTCTTTGGTCATGTGAAAATTGTCTAGATCATAGTCACGATTTACTGTAACAGACAAAATATTGTCGCAATCCTTAGTTGATGCCATACAATTGTCAGAGCTAAACTGTTGCACTAAGGTCTCAGACTGAGTTGCATTGATCGACATGATGCAGAAAACAGCTTCGTCGGTCTAACGGTGGTGCGAGTTATTCGGCAAGCTGTTAGCGCCTGCTGACAGGCGCTGGCTAGTCCATAACATACATTTCTCTACAAAAAATCATCGAGCGGCATTCCCCCGGAGTTCAGAGATATGATGGCCATGCCGGGCAACTCCTTGTCCCTGCATGTGCAACAGAAAATTGCCAATTACCTCAAATGCGCACGGTTGGGGCACGGTTTTCTGAGGGTGTAGTGCACTCAATCTCAAAATGAATACCTGGTCGCGTTCTGTTGTAAGCGGCGTGGGTGTTGTCCCAGCTTCGGGGTGCATCGATTGGCCAGAACTGCAGGAACCGCTCGACAAGGCCGAGTCGCTGTTACAGGCCGATCCGCACACCGCCTGTTTCTACGCCCGTTTCGCCATGGAGCGGGCGGTGCACTGGGTCTGCCGCTACGACCCGGCAATGGATAAGCCCGATTACGACCACATCCTCAACACCCTTTGGTATCTGCGTTAGATGTGATCTGGTTATCAATCGTAGAGAGTTTTGAGCATTGTGTCGCGATATGTGCATTGGTTGGTTGGTCTCGATATGGGATAGCCAATATGATCACAGCAGTAGTCTACAATAGATCCCGTTGTATAGGATGGATCGTAAGTAAAGGATTAATTAGGATGTTCACTGCCAGACACATTCGTCTATTTGCACTCGCACTTACTGGGTTTTTCATTGCTCCAAATGCATGGGCTGGGGCATGCGGCACGCAAACATCATCATCCGTTACCGCCATCTCTTTTGATTTCTATGTCGTCAAAAACAAGGGTCGTTGGATCACGTTAGCAGCAACCTCGGACGATATTGAATGGAACAATCTGAACGAAGGGTGGCCGACGAGATACAAGGCCTTCAAATATGGGGGAGGTTCGGCGATCAGGGAATGGAAACTGGATTCACTCCCGACCCATGGTGATCTTTATGAAGGCACCATAAAGCTATCGACAGGCTCCACCATTTCGGACCCCGATGAACTCTATTTCGTGCCGGAACTCAATTTCACTGGAAACGATACGTTTGGCTATTGTGTGACCGATTCATCGGGAAGGTCGGCCGTTACCCAAGTCAAACTCAACACAAGCAATGCGGTCTCCTATCCCATGCCATTGGGTATGCCGAGACCGGATTTCGGCATCAATGAAGAGCCCCCAGAAGATCCGCTCGAGTGGCCATCTTCGGAAGCGACGGGTTTCTATTATATCGACAGTGATGCGTCAAATTGTTCAGATGCCAATACCTACGGCTGGCCTGATCAACCACGCTGTACGATTGAGACCAACGCCACGATCGAAGCAGGCAGAAAGATGGTGCTTGCAAGAAGCGCTCTGCCCTATCCGCTACGATCAGGGTTATCCTGGGATCAGATCTATCTGAACGGTACAGCTGACAATCCGGCCTGGCTGGTGGGCGAGGACCGGTTGCCTGACAAACCAAAAATCACCCTGGGTCCAGGGTTATCGAGACAGGAACTACGTCTGAGAGGTACCGGTAATTATCGAATCACAGGTATCGACTTCGATGGGCCAAATCCGAGCAATCGGGGAGGGGGCGATAACATTGTCATTCGCTATTCGCGGGTACAGAATTTTCCATCAACCGCGGGTGGCGGGACGAGTGTCAGTCTGTCTTCAGGCGATGGCCCAGGTAACAATGTTCTTGCCTTCCATGTGAATGCGAACGATAACGGTATCGTCTCTTCGACCCTGGAAGAAGAAAGGGATATTCACGCCTTCGTCGGATCCAATCAGCATAACTTCTGGATTCTCGATATCATGTGTTCGGAAAATGCCGGAGATTGCGTCCAGTTAACGAATGGCAACACAACTGAGAACGTCTATGTTGGGCGCGCGATCATGCACTCCATGATGGAGAACTGCACAGACTTTAAGGATTTCCACAATTTTGTGGTTACAGAATCTGCCTGCTGGGATATCCGGAACGTAGCATATACAAGCGGTTCGGGTGGGAATGCGCAAAACTTCTATGTGAATGATGAGGGTGTCCAGCAGGGTTATGGTTACATCCTGAACAATCGATCCTGGGATACGAGTGGTACGGGATACGGCAGTTCGAATATCGGTGGCAAAGTCTATTTCATCGGTAATCGCAGTTTCTTTTCGCCCTATGCAAGCGGTCTGGGAAGCGCGAACGGCGGAGGTGAGCGGCATTACTATTTCAATACTGTATACGATGCTTTGATCGGTATGGATATGTATGTTGCGGGTTCTCCTGTCCGATATGTCGCGGGCAACTATTTCAGTAAGATCGGAGAGTATGGCTCGTTCGTATCGGCGGCGTATTCTGAGATCGATTCGTTTGACTATAACGTCTACGATGAGAATGCCCTGTATGCCTGGGGTTCAAACAAAACCCCAAAGACCGGTGAGTTTATGTCATTCCAGTCCGCCACGCATTATGATGCTCATTCCATGGAAATCCAATCAGCCGGTTTCTTGAATGCCAACCAGCACGACTTCAGGATAGCAAGTTCAAGTGCCTTGAAGGATAGGGTGCCTCGTAACTTGCTTACGGTTATTGCGCCTGGATTGACCAGCATGGTGTCCGATCTCGGAATCCCGTTCAGGGATTTTTCAGGTACACTTCGCAGTGAAGACTATTTGGATGTTGGCGCCGATGAGTTTGCACGCACCCTGGCGCCGCCAAATCCGCCGGTATTACAACGAATACAATAGCCAATTTACCCGGCAGACCTGCCTGATCTGTGATCGAACATGATTGCTGGCAATGTCCCGCCTCGGGTTGTGACTTCCCCCTGCCAAGTGTCAATGTAAAGAACATTATTTTTGACATCTAGACGAGAAACCAAAGGGGTATCCAGTGGAATGATTAAATTCCAGGTTAGTCCAAGGTCCGCTGATCGATAGATGCCCGTAGGTGCGTTTTCTGATTGGCTACCATAGCTATAGATATAATTATCTTCGGCGCCAGCAACCATAGGCCGCGTAGAAGATATCGGCTGGAAGTTAGGGGAACCCAACGCGCGCCACTCTCCTGCATCCCAAACATAGAAATAAAAATTATGTGGATCATAATAATCCCGCGTAATAGAAATCAACTTTTGATCAACACTAAAAATAGAGTCAACTGAGCAGCATGAAGGTATGCCATTGGTTGGGTTAAAAGTATCGCCGTTTGATGAAACATAAACACCATAGGAGTCTGTGCAAGTACCATGATTCCAGCCGTAAACCCATGAGCCAACAAAAAGCTTGTCATCGTACACCGTCATACTATCGACGACAGAATGAGAAGGCGATGGATAAGTAAAAACCAACTCTCACTCGCCATTACCTAACCATCGGTATACTTCGCCAGGATAAGGGTCATATCCTGTTTCAGCGTATATATCTCGCCCAAACTCTATGAATGAAAAAGTCGAGTTAGGCGGAGAAACAACCCTGTGTCTGCTGAATTCCAAGTTTCATCATCGTCAACCGAGTAGTAGGGTGGCTTATATCCACACCATCCACCACCTGTAAATAGTGTACCATCTGAACTTTCAGCAATTATTTATCTTACTTTTTGAATTCGATTTAGATCCTGGATCTTTGATAGAGATTGAGTATTTCCAGATAATGGATCCAGTTAAACTTTCCATCTGCTCGCAGGCGTTCCTCCACCACAACTGGCACCGATATTTTCAGTGGCTAGAATAATCTCATTAGAGGCTCCAGAACGGATTGGATCGCATCAATAAAATTGGCTTGGGGTACTTGAGCGACGTTCCATTGATTCTGTCTGAGAGTCTCTGCTCTGTTTTCTGGATATCACGATCAATGAATTCCAGAAATATACTGAAAACTGCATTTCATCCTGTATTTTTTAGGATAATATGGTTTTTGAAATATATTTTATGCAACGATAAGGTACACGATAGATGTTGACCAAGAATTCTTCTATATATCGCTTCCTGGTCGTTTATCAAACGGTTCAGTAAGCGGTGCAAAACCCAAAGTCCGTCGTCCCACCGGCGGCCAGTGTCGCATTCCAAGATGCGCCTGATGCCATTAAGGTCGATCCGTTTTGAGACCACTCGGCATTCCACACCGAACTAACCGTTCCCCCCACATCCAAAGTCACCGCCCAGTTCAAGGGTCCGCTATTCGGATTACTTACACTCACATTAGCGCAATACCCACTTTCCCAGCTGTTGATGAGGCTTAATGTCGTCTCCGCTTGATTCAGGGATTGGCCATCCTCGTCCTCCTCTTCGCTGTTATTATCTTCCGCAGAATCTTCACCTCCGTCACTCGCATGAACTGGAAACTGGTGTCCGGTATTGATTTCGCTTCCTAAAGTCAATGCCACACCACTCACTTCGATGCTCTGCCCCCAAAAATCGGTGATTTTAAAGTCGTAGGGACCAGCACCAAAGCCACTCGCTTCAACGAAATAGTTGTAGGGTTGTCTGGATACTTGTTGATAGCCATCACCAGATCCTGTCTGCCGATATTCAAGTCGGGAAATCGGATAGAGATGATCCCGAACCTGCACGCCAGTCCACCATTGACTGGAACCCTCCTTGAAAACCAGCTTGACCGAACCCGCCTGGTCATTGGCTAGATAGTGCCAACGGATCGGAATCCGCCCAGTGGCGATATCTGCGATCTGGGCAAAGGCATCCTGATCCAGATCCACATCGCCAGGGGCACATTCAGGGCACTGGTCGTCGATACGCACCGTGACGCTGAGCCCCGTGTCCTCATTCGTTACAACAATCACGCCGCCACAAGCGGACGAATTATCGTAGTCGCTGGCGTTCATGGCGGCAGTTAATATGCCGGTAGGCAGTGGGAAACTGCAATTACCCCCGCCCCCATAACCGTAAAAGGTCGCTTCTCCACGATGCTCCGAACCGTCAGCAAGAGATAGCGATGCGCCGACCGTTAAGAGTAGTGCTGTACCGAGTTGACTGCTTTTGTTCATTTCTCCACCTGTTTGGTTTTGTTGAATATCGGGCTTTTTCCAACAGAACGCTATGGAATCGGTATCGATTCCACCTCTGTCTTAGGTAATACCCAGGATTGATCATGGAGAAAAATCACTTGGAAGTCAGATATAATAATTGACGTTTAATGAGAGTTGCTAACTCCATCACCAACTGTAACGCTAGGCCGAAGCGGGTTTGACTATTCTGCAATTGGTTGCAGTGCTCCAGCAAAGATTGCTTTGCTGGAATCTCTGCGTACAGATCGACACATCGATATTGAATATCAGCTAGCTGCAGCGAATATGAACCTATGAAGCTATTTTGTGATGATGCGCCAAAGAACTTACGATATGTCAAAATATTTGAACGTGCACGACATGGTAAGTATATAGACACCGATCAATCTCCTATCTTTGAGGGTTATCCCAATCAATTTTTAAGTTCGTTAATCTCTTTAATAGCTCTGTATCCATAACATTCAGCATAATAATGAAAATCCTCAGCATCACCTAAAGTAAGCACTATTCAGCTAACGGGTAGTGATTAACAAAGGAGCTATTTGTGTTTCTTGGGTTTTGAAAGTGTCAATATCCGCTTGCTTCGTTTTTGCTTTTGTGGCTGATACATTTGCAGGAATAAATTGGCAGCCCTGCGAAGGAGTGGAGGATGGGCTATTTGAATGCGCGAGTTTTTATGTTCCACTCAACCACCAGCGAGATACTGATTCCTAGTAGTAAGGAGAGTCGCTACGCAGGTGACTTCAAGGTTAAAACTGAGCATCCGGTGTTGGTGGTCAATACACTTTTCGATCCATCGACTCCGTATCATATGCTTTAACCAAACTATTTCGCTTGGCCGATCATCGTGTACTTGGGCAGAGGGCTCTTCAACAAAATCTGTGGGCAGACTACCCCGAAACCCATGTTAACACTTGTGGATATAACGGTAATCTGCCAGACGTTTTGGCCGATAAGAGTCACTAAAGATATCAACGATCGATGTCATGCCATACCAAGATGATCTCGGGTCTGAACCCCTAAGTCGTGATAATCGGCTTTCGGATGATCGGCCGGATCTACGCTTTCCCAAAATCTTCTCCCAGGGCCTGGCCTAAGGCGCCGGTCAGACCAGCATGCAGAACATAGACTCTGAGGCGTCCCAGGGAGAAGGGCAGCAGGGTATGCAGGATTGCCTCATGCCACATCCCGGGCGACAAACACCCCGCCAGATTGGGCTGGTAGGTTAGGGTGCAGGCCCCAGGCCGAACAGCATATTAGTAGGTAATAGTCTTCTGGCATCTGGTGGTTTTCTCAAAAAAAGCCTGTTTATGGACGGGTGCTGGCTAACGACGTTCAAATAATGAGAACCAGTTCACCGTTTCATTCAACAAAAAAACACATAGTACCTAGCTCTGAACTATTGCAGTTAAATGTAACAAGGAGTTGATAGAATATCTGTTTTTCAACATTCATTCTCTCAAGCTAGATCAGCCATTTTTATAGGATTTTGTCTCTTATGCTGGAGTATGGCTGCGTAGTACGTCTCAAGCTATGAGACAACGTACTGGAGAGAAGATGAATAAATTTCGATTTACAGTCATCACAGCGGCGTTGCTGGTCACAACACAAGCAGAGGCCGTCAATCTTGGCTATGGTGTCAATTTCAAAGCATTTGGCACTTTGGGCTTGGTATACAGTGATAATGATGGGGCGGATTACGTTACCAGTACCCATGCCCAAGCCACCGGAGCAGGCCGATCAGATGCGGTAAGCTATAAAGTTGACAGCAAGCTGGGGGCACAGTTCGATTGGCAAGCTAACGAAAAGCTCAGTCTTTCTACGCAATTTTTGACAAAGCATTATGAAGATAACACTTGGACGCCACGAATCGAATCAGCTTTTCTCAAATATGTGGTAGCATCTGAACTCGA
>JARRQD010000180.1:0-7609 GCA_037382205.1 Candidatus Thiodiazotropha sp. | reverse complement strand
CCACTCTGGTCAGGCAATCAAACGCTACAAACAGTTTATGAAGTGCGCGCCAAATATTATTAACGCAATGGAGGGGCAGGCCATCGATGCCAATCTCGCCATGTTTGATGATCCCGCAATACACAAAAAATTCAGTGAATTTAGACAGCGCCAACAGATGCAAAGGCGGATAGAAAATGTCTGAAAATAATCAACTGGCCGGGTTGTCTCTAATCAAATGCGAGATGGTTGGGAATTCTATAATGCTGCTTAGGGTGGAGGACAGGCAAAACAAAAACACCTTCTCACAAGCACTGACAAACGAGATAGATATCTGCTTACAGATAATCAATAGATCTGAAAACCTGAAGGCTGTGGTTATTACCGGATACGACTCCTACTTTCTCTCGGGGGGATCCAAACAAGAGCTCTTTGAGTTGCATAAAGGTGCTATGCAATTTACCGATATTAACACTTACCGCTTTGGTATCGATTGTAATGTACCCGTTATTGCAGCAATGCAAGGTCATGCCATCGGTGGTGGCTTTGTGATGGGGCTCTTTTGTGATTTAGCCGTGATCTCCAGAGAGAGCATTTACACATTTAATTTTATGAAATACGGATTTACCCCCGGAATGGGAGCGACCTATATTGCATCCGAAAAACTGGGAGCGGCCCTGAGTTGTGAGATGTTACTCACTGCCCGCAGGTATCGAGGTGAAATGCTCAAGACAAAAGGTGTGGCATTCGACGTTCTACCCCGGGCTGAAGTGCTTGGTGCTTCACTCGATATCGCCGAGGCGCTGGCGGAAATGCCACGAAAATCCTTGGTCCATCTTAAAAAACATATGAACATCCGCTTAAACAGGGAACTTGGCGAGTGCATCGAGCGGGAACTGGCGCTACATGAGCTTACCATACATGAACCAGAAGTCAGATCACGCATCACTAAGCTATTTTAAGGTGAAGGGCATGTATGTGTTGGAAGGGATTAAAAAATACAGGAAGAAACGTGTCTGTACAGAGTAAGGTCGACGAACAATCGCTTTTCCAGCCATTGAAGCATAGAAGAGAGAGTGCGACTGTTTTTATGTATTCGGGACAGGGATCTCAGTACTATCATATGGCGCGGGAGTTATACGAAAAAGACAGTCAATTTAAATCCGATCTGCACATGCTCGACCTGATATTCAGCCGGCTTATCGGTACATCTGTGCTAGATGCAATTTACGATAAGCGGTTTACAAAAGATATTCCATTTACTCGAATGCTCTATACACATTCGGCGATCTATATGATCGAGTACTGCCTAACAAAATTATTGAACCGACAGAATATCTATGCGGATTATTACCTAGGTGCCAGCCTCGGTGAGTTTAGTGCAATGTCATTAGCTGCAAACACAGCCCCACAAGATGTTATTCAGATGCTTGTATCGCAATCTCAACTGTGTGAATCGCAGTTGAGTAAAGGTGGTATGTTGGCCGTGTTTGGGCCAGCAGATATTCGCGATTTACTATTATCGTATTCTCCATCACTCGAACTGGCAGCGGATAATTTTAACAATCACTTTGTCGTTTGTGGAGACGGTATTGCTTTGCAAGCAGCTAAGGAGTTCCTCAACAAGTACAAAATTCTGAACCAGGAAGTAGCTGTTAGTTTCGCATATCACTCCAGTCAGTTCGATTCGCTCAAGCACAAATTCAAGAACTGCTTATTTGATCGTGAGGTTCATTTTCATACTCCCTGTATTTCTTGTTCAAAACGGAAGATTCTACGTTCAGGGTATCCCGGATTGACCTGGGAGGTTATTCGCAAACCGATTAATTTCGCTGAGACATTCTCCAATTTCGCCAAACGGGGAGAGTTTCAATTTATCGATCTCGGGCCATCCGGGACCCTAAGTATTTTTGCTAAAAACATTATAGCTTCACAGAACTTACATTCTAATCATCATTCGATACTCACCCCTTATGGTAGTGATGTCGACAACCTTTCAAAATTATACGAACATTACGAATTCAGAATGTCATCAGGAGATAACAAATGACGGCTTATATGTTTCCCGGTCAGGGCTCTCAATTTAGTGGTATGGGAGCAGACTATTTCGACAAGTATCCAGAGCTTGTTGAAGAAGCTGATGAGATTCTTGGTTACTCGATTAAAGCGCTGTGTACAGGGCAAAACGATGCAAGACTCGATAATACAGAATTTACACAACCGGCACTGTATACTGTTAATGCTCTAACATATATGGAATTAATGCAAACTTCAGACGTGCAACCGGAGGTTTTGTTGGGACATAGTCTCGGTGAATATAGTGCACTCTATGCCAGTGGCGCGATCTCTTTTGGTGAGGGCTTAGAGCTGGTTCGGCAACGCGGCCTGCTAATGAGTAATTCGCCAGAGGGCGCCATGGCGGCAATTATCGGTGCAAATGAACAAGAGATTGAAGAGATACTCAAGCGCAATGAACTTACTCAAATAGATATAGCCAACTACAATTGCCGCACCCAGATTGTCATATCTGGGCCGGTTGAACAAATTAAAGCATCAGAAGCACATCTTTCCGAGTGCGCAAATTTTATTCCGCTAAGAACTAGCGGTGCTTTCCATAGTCGGCAAATGCTGAAAGCATCAAGGTTATTTTCAGATGTGTTGCTGTCGTGTGAATTTAAGGACTGCAAAATTCCAGTGATTGCAAATGTAACAGGGCGGCCGTATGAGTCTGGTAGGGTAGCGGAATTACTGGGGCAACAGGTTGCTAGCTCTGTCCACTGGTATCACTCAATTGTCTATTTGCTGCATAGCCGTATCAACTCACTTGTTGAGGTAGGCCCCGGTGATGTATTAAGTAGAATGCTGAGCACTATTCAGCGTGAATACAAGGCAGGCATGTTTGATGATCTGATCGCCACTTTTGAACTTGAACAGTGCGCTAGTGAAGTAGATAGTCGTGGTAATGAGATAGGCAATATCCTGTCTGAAATTCATCCTGTAAATTCTGCTGACTTGGTGCAGCGGTGGAATATGGATATCTCTGTAGGGGACAAGGTAGTACGAAGGTCGGATGGTGAAATGTTGAGAACAAGATCCGAAGCGATATTACTATTCGGTTCAAAACCGGTTGTCTACTTGAGAGGGTACAAAGGCTACTTTGATCTATCAGAGCTTGAGGTTGTATAACATCGAATCAGCCATTTTTCCTTCATAGGGAACACGTATGAACTCGTATTATAAAAAGATAGACAACTTTTCTGTCGCGATGAGTAACTGGATCTTGAGCAATGCCAAGCTAGTGTTGTTGCTATGTATATTGGTCGCGATTGCTATTGGGTCAGGAGGTAGATTTCTCGTTTTTTCAAGCGATTACCGTATTTTCTTCTCGGATCAGAATCCCGAACTTGAAGCGTTTGAAGGACTACAGGAAACCTATACCAAGAGTGATAACATACTCTTTGTTATTGAGCCATCACGTGGTGATGTGTTCAATAAAAACAATCTAGAGAAGGTTGCGGCCTTGACCGAGGAGGCATGGAAGATTCCATATGCTATTCGGGTCGACTCTTTGACAAATTTTCAGAATACAACAGGTGAAGGAGATGATTTGATAGTTGAAGACATGTTTCCTGATCCGGGGCATTTATCGGATGGTGAGCGAACAGCAAGATCCGAGATTGCCCTGCGGGAACCTCTTCTGCTCAACAGCCTTGTATCGCAGTCAGGTAAAGTAACGGCAATTAATGTCACATTATCATACCCCCAAAAAAGCGTAGATGAAGTGCCTGAGTCAATAGTGGCTGCACGCGCGCTGAGAGATGAATATCTCACAGAGCATCCTGACGATAAGATCTATTTGACCGGTGTATCTATGCTGAACAACGCCTTTACTGAAGCTGGCTTTAAGGATCTCGGTACCCTGATACCATTTATGTTCGTGATCATTCTTGTTTTTATCTACGCTATTCTTAGGTCGTACGTTTGCACGGTGATTGCTCTTACTGTGATTGTGCTTTCATCCATGGTGGCAATGGGGGCAGCAGGTTATGCCGGCATCCAATTATCACCGATTTCCGGTGTGGCTCCCATTATTATATTAACTATGGCGGTGGCCGACTCGATTCATATCTTTGCTACACTACGAAAATTGCTCCTGTCGGGAGCTTCAAAAGCGGATGCTATCATTGAGGCGATACGAGTTAACTTTATTCCTGTCATCATTACCTCAGTTACCACAATTGTTGGTTTCTTAGCACTCAATTTGTCGGCCGCGCCACCATTCTGGCATCTTGGAAATATGACTGCCATAGGCATTGCCACAGCTTGTCTCTATTCGTTGATCTTACTGCCGGCCTTAGCTTGGTTGATGCCGATTGAGGGATGGAAGATCAATGACTCGCATGGACACTCTCATCTTCTTGACAAGCTTGCGGGTTTTGTTATAGCTCGTCCTGTCCAGGTAGCGCTGGTAACGATCGTTGTTTGCTTTAGTCTCATGATGTTTATACCTAAATTGGAGCTGAACGATCAATGGACTAAGTACTTCGACGACAGCATCCAGTTCCGTGGTGACACGGATGCTGCGTTGAAATATTTTGGCCTGTATCCAATCGAGTTTTCAGTGTCGGCCGATGGGCCAGGCGGAGTTAATGAGCCCGAGTATCTCGCTAAGTTAGAGGAGTTTGTTAGCTTTTTACGAGCACAGCCACATGTCGAGCATGTTTATTCGATTTGTGAAATCTTAAAACGGATAAATAGAAATCTTAACTATGAGGACGAAAGCTACTATCGCGTTCCACAGAAGAGGGATTTGTCTGCACAATATCTTTTGCTTTATGAAATGTCCTTACCTTATGGGCTTGACCTTAATGATCGAGTAAACATCAACAAATCTGCAACGCGTGTAACGGCAACACTTGGCAATGTCTCGACTGCACAAACAAAAGAATTCTTGGCAAATGCCGAGGCTTGGATGCAAGCCAATTTACCAGGCTACATGGCGGCTACCAAACCAACCAGTACGCAGGTTATGTTTACATACATTGCACAGAGAAACGTCAACGACATGGTTCTTGGTACATGGGTCGCAATAGTTACAATATCACTCGTGATGATTCTAGCACTGGGCAGCATAAAAATTGGTATTCTAAGTCTGGTGTCTAATGCGGCGCCTATTCTGGTAGCATTTGGCGCCTGGTCAGTGCTGGTGGGAGAGGTGGGTTTTTCTGTGGCGGCTGTAGCATCGATCTCACTTGGTATCGTGGTAGATGACTCCGTTCATTTTTTATCTAAATATATTAGGTCGAGAAAAGAACTAAATTACAATTCATCCGAGTCAATACGTTTTACATATCAAACAGTCGGTCTACCGATTGTGATTAACACAATAGTGCTTGCATTAGGTTTTCTTCTGCTAACGCAATCTGCATTTAAGGTTAACGAAGACATGGGCTTACTCACAACTATGTCAATTATATTTTCTTTGGTACTCGACTTTTTATTGCTTCCCTCACTGTTACTCATTGTGGACTCTGCGAAAAGAGTAAGTACAGCCCTTAGTGCTGAGCTGAATCAAAATGAAAGCAGCTAAACATTATTATTAAATCATCGGTATAATACTATTTCACCTCTTGTTTTTTGTATATTTCGGAAAACCATGTTTTTTTACTTCAATCATGAGGCAGGAGAAAAATGGTAAGAACAATTTTTCGCTATTGCTTAATAATGATGATTGCAGATAAAATCTACTACAGGCTTCGTCAAGCATGTTGAGCGTAACTACAACCAGACTTCCCGCGCAAAGTCTACTTACAGAGCGTTTTGAAAAGTCAGATTTTATCGATTGTTTTTCTGTAGAGTCAGCGTTATCACCACGCCAGGCTGCGGAGATCATTACTAACTTTCCAGGCTGGGGGCGTTTTTCATTTACACGTTCGGCGCATAGTAACGACACCTTTTGGGCTGTTAAATGATGGGCCAGATGTGGCGGACAAAATAGGTGTTATCCCGGTATAGATGGAGTCGAACGAGGAAATCATGGCCGGATTTAACGATAAACATCTTAACTTTCGTGTATCAGTGATTTCTAAAGAGGGCAGGGTATTTTTGGCGACATGGGTGAATACGCACAATATAGGGGTAAGGGTTTACCTTACTATGATTCTTTCATTCCATGTATTGATTACTCGCGATGCACTTTGTCGTGTGAGCGCTGAAGGCTAAGCTAAGTCTGTATAGACATACTTTTTTATGTGCGAAACTCATAGTCAAGAGATCCTAGCTAGCGGACTAGATGGAGAGGTACATGTTTGGCTTTACAAATACGACCACCATCTTAGGCCTGATGACGCCGCAGTATTTTCAAGTGTTCTGAGTGCCGGTGAATGCGAGCGATATAATAGTTTTCACTTTGACAGAGATCGGTATCAATTTCTCATCAGTCGGGTAATGTTGCGCCATATCCTGTCGGCTTATCGAAGAGATGTGGCGCCGAATACCTGGCGATTCGAGCAGAATCAATGTGGCAAACCATTTATTGCTGTGGACCAATGCAGGCGGGATCTTTACTTTAATTTGTCGCACACCAATGGACTGGTAGCACTGGCAGTGTCTAGATACCCATTGACAGGTGTGGATATCGAGATGAGTTCAGACCGGACAAGAGCACTTTCGCTCACTAAGTATGTACTTACGACTGCCGAGCAGCGAATTTATACAAACTTGGATGAGGAGGGTAAGCGCAAGCTGTTTTATACTCTCTGGACTCTCAAAGAGGCCTATGTAAAAGCGTTAGGTACGGGATTATCAACACCTATGACTAGCTTCGGTTTTTATCTGGACATCCATGGCGAACCTGTGATCGCTGATAGCAACGGTTATCTTCTTGATAATAATTTCTGGCGATTTTATCAAGCCAGTTTAAACTGTGAGTACAATATGGCACTCGCTTATTGGTTTCCAGAAAAGAGAGCGGATGTCATCATAGGAGCAGATTTACAAAACGAAGAAAATCATATACAAAAGGAAATTCAGATTTTGCAGCTGCCAGAATCTTTTCTGTATGACTCCAAGAGCATAGCCATGTCAAAATTACCAATCTGTTAAAATAATTAATGTTTCGTAACTTAAAAATTATCTATCAAAATGTTAATGAGAAGACTTCAGATAATTTTCAATGCTACTGGGTGATTGGCGGATGTTTAATTTTATAAAATCTATTGCCATTATTTTGTTAATGGTGTCGTTGCAGTTTGGCTTATATCTATTACTTTATAATCAAAAGTGCAACACATGGGGAGCTACAAATGAAGAAGTAACGGCATCTATGGAAGGCGATAGTATTGCCCCTTTTATTACCTCTACCCGCGCAATAACCATTGATGCGCCAGTTGCTGATGTTTGGCGTTGGGTGATGCAGCTAGGAGCAGATAGAGGTGGCTTTTTTAGTTATAACTTTATTGAGGAAGCATTGGGTTACATTACTAGAGATCAACAAATAGTAGAGGCAGGATTTGATGACTTTGTCGTTGGCGATATAGTGAGAGGCTCTATTGAAGAAGAAAAAAGTCTGATTGCCTATCGTTTCCCTGTTGTTTCTGTAAAACACGAACAGTATTTAATACTGGAAAAC
>JARRQD010000179.1:0-12045 GCA_037382205.1 Candidatus Thiodiazotropha sp. | reverse complement strand
TGATAGATATGCGATTTCAGTGAGCACTAGATTGTTTATGCAGACAATAGCTGCTTTACTCCTCGTTTACAGCAACGTCGTTCTATATGATTTTGGTACAATAACATCTGACAAGCTATTCGATACAGGTTTTTTTGCTATACCACTAACTGTATTCGCAACCGTCGGTTCGATTAATAGTGTAAATATGATTGATGGTATAGATGGATTAGTTGGTGTTGTTTCAACTGTTATACTTGCACTCATTGCAGTCGTTTCATATGTATCCGCATCAGAAGTTCAACTACTAATTTCGGTATGCGCACTGGGTTCAATCTGTGGATTTTTATTATTTAATATGAGAAGACCTGGCTTTGAAAAAGCTAAAGTTTTTATGGGCGACGCCGGTAGCACTTTATTAGGTTTTTTATTCGCATATCTACTTATTTCATTATCACAAGGTCAAAACCGTGCAATATCTCCAGTCACAGCACTATGGATATTTGCAGTTCCGTTACTAGACGTGTTTTGCGCAATAATTCGGCGCATCGGTATGAATAAATCACCATTTAAAGCTGATAGGGGTCATTTACATCATATACTAATCGATTCCGGATACAGAGTTAGACACGCCGTATACTTCATGGCGATTATTCAACTCGTTCTAGGCACATTTGGAATATTAGGTTACTACATAGGCATTCATGATAAATACCTATTCTTATTGTATATGAGCCTTTTTGTTTTTTGTACCTACAACATGACTCGTACTCACAAGGTTATTTCGATTTTTCATAACATACATCGATACTTGGGGTTAACAGTCCGAGGTGGCCATCATATCTACGTAGGTAACCTGAGCATTCAGAATACAATTGATAATCTCAATATTCTACTTGGAGATACTAATCGTCAGTATAAATACGAAGTATACGAAAGCATTAACACAGGCAATGGAAAGCTTTACAGGTTTGCAGTATTGGACGTCGTTAAAACAGACAATATTAACCGATGCATAATAACGATGAGAAATAATTTAAAGAAAATTGATCATCCACAAGATATTATAATACGGCAGTACATAGCGCGAAATAACAGGATTCACACTTACAACACACAATACCTAGGTAATAATTTCAAGAAAATATTTAAAATACGACAACCAAGAAATATATGTCTCCTCAATAAATCTCAAGTAAGTACTGTATAGCTATGGATCAAGACTTGTTTATATTAATCATAGATGATGTCATATTTTTTCTGCACAAAGTATAAGACAAGTATACGTTGTGTATTTTTTTACATATAAATCTCTGATATGTATTTGAGAAGTAAATTATTTTGACTGAATTTTTGCGTACTAAGTTCAATGGTAACTAAATGAATAATCGAGAAAATATTAAGGTATTAATTATGGATGCATACTGCTCTTCTCATGTAGGAAATGACGCATTGCTTGATAATAGCATTCATATTATAAAGCAAATATTTCCAAATTCTGAAATCACAATTCACGCTAAAACTCCCGATTCATTTAGATACACTTTAGGAATAAATTGCAAGCAAATTTTATTTTCTTATCCCCCAAGTAATATTTTAAAAAAACTACAGTGGTTAACAGTTGAATTGATCTTTATGATAACTCAGTTTATTAACTTTAAAACATTTAATATTTCTCCTCACAAGCTAACATTTGGATATCGTAAAGAGCTTTTGAAAGATTTTGAGTCTAGTGATTTTTCTATTTCAATCAACGGTAATATGATAAATGACTCATTTCGAAAATTCTTACCATTTTATTTGTTTATGATTTGGTTGTCGCACAAATGTGGTAATAAAGTGATTATTTTTCCACAAAGCATTGGTCCCTTAAAAAGACATTGGACCAAATCACTAGTGAGTTTAGTTCTTAACAATTGCTTCTGTGTGACAGCTCGAGATAAACCATCTATTGAAGAACTTTATTCACTAAAATTGAAAATACCTATCCTGAATTCAAGCCCTGATGTTGCAGTTATTCAGCAAACAATGAGTACTAATGATCTAAATATATTTTTGAAAAATAATGGAATATCAATTAATAGCGAAAAGTTTTGGATAGGTCTTACAGTATCAGCCTGGGTTGAATGTGGAGTAGATTCACAACATTACTTACAATCGATAGTTGATGCCTTAATAATCGTTTCGAAACTAAGTAATATTTCAGTAATTATCATGCCTGCAAATATGCCTGCCTATGGTAATGATCCATCTGATTACAATACATCAATACAAGTCTTAGACAGTATCAGTCCTGCTTGTGAAACAGTGATACTAAAGCCTGAAGTAATTTCAGCTAGACTTTTTAAGTCAATAACCAGCCAGCTTGACATGTTCATTTCAACACACATGCATGCATCTATTCTATCGACTATGGCAGGAACACCAACAATTACAATTAACACACAACGGAAACTCAAAGGGTTTATGAGCCTAATTGGGCAGAGCCGCTATTCGCTTGATATTACAGACTTGACAGTGGAGGCAATTATTGCCGCAATAACGGATATTAAAAAAAGATCTCATATAATTAGGGATGAGTTAAAAAAGGCATGTGTTAAACAAACTAAAGATCTCGATGTCTATATTTCAGAACTTCGCGAGCAAACTATTCGACATATTTCTACAAATACTAGCTATGTTAGTGGAATTTTCTCTGATTAAGTGTAATTAATGATTGCTTCGTATACAATGATATATATAAGAAGGATCTGAATTAACGAACGAGTAAATCACTTGTATACCGATAGGTTAATAATTCTAAGATCTATATGGTTACTTCTCTGTGAGGGTGGTTTAGTAAGCATACTGGATAAATCAGCTGGCGTAATCCTAGGACTTTTTAATGCCCTTTTATTCGCGCGTTCACTTGGGCCAGCTAAATACGGTAATTATGCAGTAGCTATGGTATTCATCACGCTCTGTTCATCACCAATTCAGACTGGATTTTCACATCTTGTTGTTCGTTAAAGTACACATACAAATATATAGATAATATTAACTATAAGCTCAGCAGCTTAACACGCTGGAGTGATCGCTATGTATTACAGCCATCATGCATAGTCATAGTAGTTATCTTTACATCTTCGCTAGCAGTAATAGCCTTGGACTTATTAGATGATAACACCGATATCTACGTAACTTTGCTTGGTTCGCTGTTAGTTACAACAGTGCCAATTACAGCCATACGCGGGTCAACGTTACGTAGAGTTGGGTATACGATAATAGATCAACTACCTGAAAATATAGGTAGACCGAGTGTTTTTCTAATTTTGTTACTACTCACTTCCGTGGCTTTACCTCAGTTCGCAGAAAACCCGTAAGCTACTATGGCTATCAATACTACAGCTGGATTTGTTACGCTATTTATATCGACAAAACTATTAAACGATAAAGTCACATACAAAGATAATATTACAGATACAAAAGAAATCAAAGTGTGGCGCAAGTCTTTTATACCACTACTCCTTGCTACCATACTACAACTTTTAATTACATCATTAGACTCGCTTTTACTGGTACTATTTTGATCTGATGAGGAGGTTGGTATTTTTAAGGTTGCAGCCCAACTTGGCGGGATTGTTATATTTGTTTTGATGGCCATTAACCCAATACTAAATGGCAAATTAGCTAAACTCTATGCGCAAGTTGAAGTTGTAATATTACAAACTTTAATCATTCAATGTTCACAATTGATACTACTCATATTACTCCCCACTTTCATCATACAATTTATATGAATTAAATGGATACTTGAGACTCTATTTGGACTTATATACGTAATGTGTGATACAACACGTGGAATCCTACTCTTAGGTCAGTTTGCAAAACAGCATTTGGATATGTCGGCGCAATACTAAACATGACAGGCAATGAGCGTGACACTCTTAAAGAAACGCTGTTAGTAGTTATAATTAGCATAGTATTAAATCTTAGTTTAATACCATTTTATGGAATCACTGGTACAGAAATAGCTACAGCTTTAGCACACTTTATATGGTAATTTTACGTATGGTTAATCAGTCGAATTCGTCTCGGTATAGAAAGTAGCTTTGTTGGCAATACAATATTTGCACGCGGATAATGCATCATCTACTAATAGGATATGGGCATGAGATTAGTCATTATAGGTGTTGATTGCGATCATGCGGAAGCCTACACGAGAGGATGCACACTATTTCTGAAGAAATTATTTGCTAGTGGTAGTCATCTAGATACCAATGACTATCTCGTCGATCACGGTTGGTCAAAGATAATATGTGTATTACCCGGCACAAGAACTAGGGTTATTTATGACAGAAAAGTTGTTATAAAGTGGTCTTTTCAATTAATTTCGTTACTGTTTGACATTGGTTACCAAAGAGTAAAATCGGAAACATATGGACACATTCAGTATGATACCAATAGTATGCATTTGTGGACCTTCAAAAAGGATAATGTTTGGCTAACAATATTGCTCATTCTTCCCGTTTTCTCTGATAGTTCCTACGGACTTGCCGATTATTTCGGTATAGCACTACCAATTGGCACAGGAGTTATCTTTAGAGGATTGATTCTAATATTTGTTATATTATATGTATTGAGTTTTATTTCTATGTTTAGTCTCGGATTAGTACTATTTTATTTCTCAGTTATTCTAGCGGTAATTCCTGGAGTTGCTATTGGAATAGCAACTGGAAGTAATTTAGTTACAGAAATCACTATGATGTCTAAGGCTATTTACCTTCCAACGATGATTCTGCTGTTCTATATTTTATCAATTCAAACTATAGTTACACCAGAAAGAATATTTCGTTACCTAGAAATATCCAGTTATTTATTTAGCGCCGTAATTATTTTACCAAGCGTTTTCAATATAGAAATTAAAACTTATGGCGACTATGCATTTGGTATAAAAGGTTTCTTTCAACCTGGCAACGATATTGGACTAGCATTTGGTATTGCTACTTTAGCCTCAGGTTACCGAATACTATCATCTAAATTTTCATTATTTTTAATATCGTTGATGTGCCTTAATCTTTATGCTCTTGCCTCTTTAGGAACACGTGCATCCCTTTTTATTCTAGCTTTTATCGGTCTAACTTTCATTATCTCTGTATTATTTTTTAGAGATAATCCAACTCAACAAAATAAAATAGCTTCATTAAATCAATTATCATCCATTGTAATACTCGCGACACTACTCACTAGTGCATTTATCTATGGCTATACTTCTCAAAGCAACTATATATATCAAAGCGAGAGGATTAACGAAATTACAAATGGCTCTCATCCAAGACAGGATCTCATTGAGTCTGGATATAGTTACATAGAAAGGAGAGCGCCCTGGTTAAATTTGACAGGTGAAGGGGCCGAACGGTTTAGAATTGGTGTTGCTACAAATATGTATAGTAGAGAATATCGTGGAACTGAAGTTGATTGGTTAGATAGCTATGGAAATTATGGGTTATTTTACACACTAATCCTGTTCGGTTTTCTGATATATACTTTGTATCTATCTCTAAGATCTACGCTATACCTATCAACCCGCTTAGCTCTGTTTTCAGCATCTGGAATATTCCTTTACCTATCACATTCTGTCATTGCTGGGCATGCCATATTTAGCGCAACCGCATCAACAATAGTAGCTGCCTACATTGGGATTATTCTTTATTTTAATAAGTACCAAAAAACTGCCAGGAAACAAGGTTATTGAGATGCCTAAGTCACCAAAAGTTCATCTACTCGTCTTGGGAACTGATCCTAAAAGCAAAAAGGGAGGGATAGCAACCGCTCTACCTGCCTTTTTTGATGCAATAGAAAGCGTTGGTATAACTTATACTTTCATACCAACACATTTTGCTGGCAATCTCAAAGGCAAGTGGTATCCATGGATTAAAAGTTTTTGCCGTGCTAAGCATTTGATTAAAAACTTAAATGTCTCAGGTAAATTACCTATTGCTTATATTCATATGGGAGGAGGATTGGTATCCTACACACGTAAGTCTATTTTGGCTATGTATTTGTCTAAACTGTCCGTTCCAATTGTTATACAAATTCATGATTCAGATACTGAACATTATTTTAAATCATCAATTAAAAGATATTTGTTTAATATTTTGTGCTTAGGCCACGCATCTGCTATTGCTGTACTGACACCTTGGTGCGCAAAACTAGTTACTGGTAGTAACTTTGATAAACCTATTTATATCATACCTAATGCCTTAGATCATACCTTATCTGATATCGCTAACAGTAGTCGAATTAAAACATCTGATGATGAAATCCGTATCGTTCTTGCAATGTCACGAATTGTAAAAGGAAAGGGATTTAAGCTAATTGTCGAAACTCTACCATATTTACCATCTAATGTCCGGATAGAAATCGCAGGCACAGGTCCGCTACTATCAAGGCTAAAAAGCCGGGTTTTTGACTTAGGACAATCTGATAAAGTTCGCTTTTTAGGGTGGCTCGACGAGAAAGGTAAATCTGAAGCATTTTCACGAGCCAATGTTTTTTGTTTACCTAGCAAATATGACTCATTCGGCATGGGCTTCATTGAAGCCATGGCACATGGATTACCCATAGTTGCATTAGATTACGGCCCTATACCTGATGTTGTTCCTAACGTTGAATGTGGTATTCTAATTAACAAACCAGACCCTGAAATGCTAGCAAGCGCACTAACTGAATTGCTCTCAAAAGATAGCACTCAGCGCAAGACAATTGAAAAGAATACAAAAAACTGGGTACTAAAATCATTTCGCTCAGAAATCGTTGGCCAAAAAATCAGAAATCTTTGTGAAAATCTACGACACACCTAGACTTATCATACTTTCGAAGATTTGAATCGTCCATCAGCAGACTTGTTAAATCTACCTGAAAAACTGCTCTTTCTGCCACTTCTTTTCTATTCTAAAAAACAAGTCATATGAATTTACTAGTAAGCTCAGTAATAACACAGAAAACTGCATTCCCGTTATTTATCTAAATTAGGCTTAACCGTAGGATATATGTCAGTTTCTAGTCCTTGAAGATCAGTGACTCGATGAAGTCCGTTCTCAATCATACATCCTAACTCAGCACTAGTCACAAAATTTACGTCTGGCCAAGTTTTTAGGACTTGAGCTAATAATTTTGATAGTTGAGAAAGCCCTCTGTTTCGATTTGATTCTCTTATCGTACCTATATAATTGACTCGATGCGTAGATATAATTGCTGGAATACCCAGCATGAATGCCATCTTAATATTAGACAGAGTTTTTCCAATAACATCTTGCTTCTGATTACTGGCTGGTTCAAAATTACAATTTCTTACAAGATATATACTTCCATATTTTGACCGCTCCCCAAGATAATGTGGTATATATGCAACACCTCGATCACTAACAACTTGCTGACAATATCCGCCCTGAATATATTTAACACCTAAATCAATCCAGATCTGTTCTACTTTATCTGTCCATGCACAAAATGGAGCAATCGTAGATAAAGATTTATAACCAAACACGCTTTCAAATATCTCAAATCCATCTCTAACCATACCATCTATATCAAGTGTAAAATTATCAATTTCACAACTATTGATATAGATAGGCTCGAAATAGCTACGCCCTTCTTTTGAAATTTCTACCTCAACACCGGACATATTTAGATCAAACGTTTCTAAAGCCTCTCTAGAGCCTTCTTTAAGTGCAAGCAGCCAGTCCCACCATTTCACGTGCTCTCGGGCATGTAACTGTGGCCGGAATATCTTACTTTCAAGCCCTTCTTTCCATAACTTAGGCACTCCCCGTCGCATTGAACTACGCTCAAATGTTTTTGCTACATTCTCAAAATAGTAATGTTGATAATTAGAATTCAGAATTTTCTCAAAGTTAGGATTAGCCATAATAATATTCCCGGTAAAACATGCTGGGCACCCTCTAATATCTCTATATCTATTTAGAACTTCATAGAGAGCCGTCATATCATCATCAGTTTCAAGCGCATCGAGATGCCAAAAAGATCGATCAATTGGATACCCGTTTGACAGGAGCTGTTCGTATGCTAAAGGTGTAGAGGTTCTAATTGCTCCCCAGTCATCACTTTCAAAGACTAACAGTTTGTCACGGCATCGCCAGGATCGAGTGATCCCTTGAATACGCGCTCTTAATGAGGAGCCATAGTAAAATACGGTAGAGGCGTTCAATTAATTTAGGCCATATAGATATAATATACCAACAGCATTATACTATAGAAGCGCGATAAAGGACTCATGTAATAATGCTAATTTACATATAATGAAAACATGATTAATCCCTCAAAATATCATCTCTCACTCTATGCAAAACGTATAATAACCCTCTTCTCTTATCATTTTAATATTAGCTATCTAACCCATATAATAAATAATTGGCGTTTATTATTTCTTTCTATATCTACATAGCAGGTAAAGGAGATATCATAGATGATTAATCGATATAAAATACTAAACATATGGACTGATTGCCTTACTCAACAACAAGCCTTGGAAAAAGTAGAAACGTTTATAACAAGAAAACATGGACTATCTACCATACTATCTTCTAACCCCGAAATGAACTTCACCGCCCCATCTGATCCAAAGCTCTACCGAATATTTAAGAAGGCAGACTTATTACTTCCAGATGGAATTGGTGTAGTTATCGCGGCACGAATTATTTACAACATTAATATATCGCGGTTACCAGGCTGTGACATTATGCAAGCAATTTGTATTCTCGCACAAGTTCGAGGATATAAAGTCTATATTCTCGGCTCTAAGGAGGAGGTATTACATGGAGCAGTAAAGAAATTGAAAGAGAAAATGCCACGTCTAAATATTGTTGGTAATTCTAACGGTTATTTACCAGAGAATTCGATGGCACAAAAAGCAAAAGAGATTAACGAATCCGGTGCCCAAATTCTTTTTCTAGCGCTTGGCTCACCAAAACAAGAACAGTGGATAGCGAACTATGGTGAACACTTAACCAATGTGAGGATATGTCAAGTTGTAGGCGGCTGTTTAGATGTTATTAATGGTAACGTTAAACGAGCTCCAGCATTCTTTCGCCGTCATGGTGTTGAATGGTTATATCGACTTATAACAGATCCAAAGAGAATTACAAGGCAATGGGTCTTACCACTATTTGCCGCACAAATTGTAAGCACTAAAATTTGGTTTATTTTTAAACGTTGCACACCAGATGTGATTAGTAGGCCATGAAGTTCAGTAGTCACACCTAACCTAGATATTTCGCGATTATTTTCAGGTGTGTGGTTAGAGATGAGCTAAACGATACAACCAGTTACTCACCAAACATCGTCACACTATTTGTACGTACAAAGTACTACTCATATCACAACTCTTACATCATCTAATTATCATGAGGGTGCTCTCATTCACTTTTACTGTTATTTAAGCATACATATCAAAACGGCTCTTAATGAAATGATCAAACTTCATAACTTACAAATTAGCAGCGAGGATATTATGAATTCGCATTGATGCTTTACCATCACCATAAGGGTTATGAGCTTGAGCCATTGCTTTAAAGGCAATAGGATCATCTAACAAGTTATTAGTTTCACGAACAATAGATTCTTGATGCGTTCCAACAAGACGAACAGTTCCTGCATCTACTGCCTCAGGCCTCTCTGTTGTATCACGAAATACGATAACTGGCTTACCGAGCGATGGTGCTTCTTCCTGTACGCCACCTGAATCAGTTATTAATAGTGAGCTCTCATCCATTAAGTATACAAATGGTAGATAGTTTAATGGCTCAACAAGGACAACATCAGGTACCCCAGATAGAATACGCCTTACCGGCTCCTGTACATTAGGATTTAAATGCACAGAATAAATGATTTGCACATCTCCCCTCTTTGCAATCTCTAGTAATGCGTTACAAATGCTTTCAAAACTAGCACCAAAGTTTTCCCTACGATGACCAGTTACAAGAATTACCCGCTTATTTGGATTAATAAAATTCAAACTAGAGGCAATATCTCTTCGTAATTCAACATCATAACGAATTCGTTCTACGACACTGAACAGTGCATCAATAACTGTATTACCAGTTATATGAATTGAGCTATCTGTTACACCCTCTAGAAGTAGATTATTTCGTGCTTTCTCAGTGGGTGCGAAATGTATGTCTGCAATAGCACCAGAAAGGCGGCGGTTTATCTCTTCTGGCCATGGCGAGTATTTATTAAAAGTACGAAGTCCTGCTTCAACATGGCCCACTTTTATTTTCGAATAATAAGCTGATAAGCACGCACTTAGTGTTGTCGTTGTATCCCCATGAACTAGAACGATATCGGGTTTCCACCGACGGTAAACATTGCGCATACCATGCAATACTCTACTCGTTGTATCATACAAATCCTGTCCAGGCTTCATTAAATTAAGATCAAAATCGGGCTGAATGTTAAAGATATCAAGCACCTGATCAAGCATCTCCCGATGTTGTGCTGTGACACATATTTTTGATTCGAATCTTGGATTTGTCTTTAGAATATTGACAACTGGCGCCATTTTTATAGCTTCTGGCCGTGTACCAAAGACTGTAAGGATTCTCATTCTGCAACTTTCCATTCGTTTTTAACAATTCGAATTAACAACGCATGGTTTTTATTGGTTAGCACTATGCTATGCATAAAGCTTCAACTACAACATAGTTACATCTTCCTTTTCACACGTTTTTGGTAACAACATCTTTAAACTCAATTTTATCTGTATCAATGCAATTTCTTTCAACACTTACATGATCAGAGTTAAACTTATACTTTGTGATCTTCACTTACAGCAAACTCATCAGCCTCATCGTTAAGTCATACTACAGTCTAGATATTAGTTTCTACTCCCACATATAAGTGACTCACAGAAATAATTCATCCACTTACTCGATAGTTTTAACCAAATCAAAAATAACTCATATCACCGAGATGCTTAGCTACGGTTTCAACACAATAGCTCTGTTACTACACACTTACTAGCCAAGAGAAAACCTCCCTGCATACTATGTCTTAAATGTTTTTACTCTAATATTATGATTTTATTTTTTTACAGTAGCAAAAACACATTTAACTAGTTTTTTATTAATCATATTTTAAGCTTTAACAAATTTTTAGATTGGAAACTACTTTCACGCTATCAACCTTAATGAACAGCAATCAAATCACATAACCGTTCGTCTCTACAGCTTTCTTTAAATCCTTGATTTACATTAAGTAAGATTTATATTGAAGCGTGGTTATTTAAGGTGACGCTCCAATCTAAAAGAAAAATAGCTTTTTAAAAATATGATTAACACTAATCAGTCTAATCCAGGATCTTTAATAAACTAACCAAATAGGCTTTGCAATCGAAAAAATATAACAACGATTATGCTACTATCCAATTAGGCGTTTACTATCAATATAATTTCCAAGGCAGACTGTTCGTCTCATGTGATTAACACTGTTCACCGTTACCATTTGACCATCCATCATACACTACGATTACATCATCAATACTCGTTAAGAACCTTTACCCTAGTTTGCAGCCATATCAAAATCACTCAATTCGCCACAAAACAATTAAACATTCAGATCATGACATCCCCCATCTCATAAAGTAATCACCTAGCCGCCTCTATAGTTAAATCGTATTTCATTTACCGATATACTTTCCTTTCAAGGCTTTAAACAGCCCTTTTGCTTTCGCCTATCGTTTAAATCATGCACACCGAAAACCATTGTCTCAGTCTATCGCTACTTAACAATCCAACGAGTTTTCACTGTGAGGATATCCACAAATAGGTATCTGCATAATTCTATACGACCAGCCCGACTTACATGCGATCGATACCCCGATTATCAGACAGGTGGAGACAAGAGTCTTTGCCTCTGCCACCGCCGGATCCAGCGCCCGATACATTGCAGGCCCAACCTTTTTAGCCTGCAACTTTCCATCAAGGACGACTACACCAGCATGATCACACTCCCCCTCTCCCAACCAGGCCTGCATCAGCACTCAAACTGAAAACAACCTATCCAGAT
>JARRQD010000178.1:7698-10796 GCA_037382205.1 Candidatus Thiodiazotropha sp. | reverse complement strand
AAAAGATCTTCCAAGAATATGGCATTCCCCCTTGGGAAAGGGATCGGATCCCATTGATCTACATCGATGGTGAGTTAGCGGCTATTCCCGGACTATTCATCTGTGAAGGATTTACTTCAGCAGCGAGTGAGCTAGGTACTCAGCTGCACATGTCTGGTGAGAAAGTCGAACTGCCAAAAAGCGATTTTCCAAAATAGATGGCTGTCTCTTTTTTTCAAACCATAGTGATAAAAGATTTACCGTTCGCTGGGAACCCTGCTTGACCTATTTTTTAGCCATATCCTCGATTTCTCTGTAAGCATGGTGATCAAGGTAAGTGTTGACGACAAATTGCACCACATATAATTCGAGAGTGTCGAAATATTTTACATTATGAAATTGTCGTGTGTCGTTCTCCCGGCTCCCTCTCTAAGTAATTAAAGTACTTCCTTATTCTACTGGATTATTGTTAACAACTTAGAGTTGTGGTTCATGTTGATTAGTGTGAACTGCGTCACATTAATTTCCATAGTCACGTTGACAGTTTGAAAATCCATTCGGTTGTTCATGCTTGCCTAATCCGCCAGTCTGTTGTCGGAAAAATTGACATCACCGATGTTTTAACTGTGCTTATATGAAAGATAAGCCCCCTGTTTTGATGCCTTAATATATCGTTGGCACATGGATTGCATTATGCAGTTGAACTTTTATGGATATGCAGTCAATTAAGTCTGCATAACGATTGAGATCTGCGAAATAAGTCTCGACCATTCAGGTTTTCGATCAAGATCCTGTAAATACGAATGCAGTGGTCTGATTAAAGAGCCTGTCATTGAGAGTTAGGGCATTAAACAATGCTTCTTGCTATCAAAATGTTGCTCACAGATTGTTCGGAGATTTCTCAAGGAAATTTTACTGGGAGAAGTTTTTCAGGAGTTTTAACGTGCAGTGTCTGTGAGGCATTAGGCATTGTTCTGCGCATTCCCTCCTTTATTGATTTCAACCCGATTTAAGAGTGGCCTTGTGATCTGGATCGGATCACTTGGTGGCACTTGTTTCTATTCAATATGTGGTGTTTGTCACTACAGAAGGTTTGATTTAACGAACTCATGTTTGTTCGATCAATGAGTGAGAGTGATGGAATTTTTGAGTAAGAGAAGGATTGGTCTAAGGCCTAATAACGGCGCCTCTATATCGGTAGATCCATTCGAGAGTGAGTTCGATAGTAGCAGTAACCACTCCAGAATCTACATGAGTCATGCTTCACGTTCGGTAAGTTAACCAACGAGATGCCTAGCGATACTCAACAACGCCCTTTGTCAAATTTTAAGAACAGAATAACGGACTACATTAGTAGATTCGAGAGAAAGTAAATGTCTATTGTAAATTGGTTGCCTTGCTATCCGCGCACCCTGTTGTTTCTTGTGATGCTCGCTGTCACCTATACCAGCCAGTTGGCAGCAGGGGAAAGTGTTACTTCAGATAAAGCGCTGAGTGCTGATCATGCTTATTCAGATGATGAATATTGCGCGACAACTCACTCCTCAGAGGATGAGCGGTGCGGGCATGATGACGAATCGGAAGATCGGCTTTGTACAAGCAATCATACCTCAGATGATGAGTGTGGAAGCGGTGAATCATCAGATGATGATCTTGTTAAGGAGAGCCCCCAATGTCGTGCGGACGAAGACAAAGTAGTCATTGTCTGGGACAAACTGAAAGAGGCACATCGCTATCAGGTATATCGTCACCTGAGTAGTGGTCGTGAGCTGGCCGGTGAAGTCAACCAAACTCAGCTGATCGACAAAGACGTGAGTTATGGTGTGACCCACACCTATACGGTTAACGCGCTATTTGAAGATGGTAGTAACAGCGAAGACTCTGCCCCCTGCTCGATAACACTGCAGCCGTATTCAAAGACCCCTAATCATGCGCCTAAAATCACCTCTGAGCCGATTCTGAGCATCAATTCTGGTCAGACCTACCAATATGATGTCGAGGCTGAAGACAGTGAGGGAGATAGCCTGGCCTATCGCTTGGCTTTGGCGCCTATGGGCGCCATCATCGAGCCGCAAAGTGGTCTGATTGAGTGGGTACCAGACTTTGGTGTTGATGAGAAGCACTTAATGACTGTTGTGGTCGAGGATAGTGGAGGCAAGAGCGCCAGCCAGAGTTGGTGGTTACAGGTCAAGTATGTAAATAGTCAGCCTGTGGTAACCTCCACACCGGTATCCGCTACCATCGCAGGGCAGCAATACCGATATGATGTTGAAGCGAACGATGCGGATGGCGATCCACTGACCTATAGTCTTTATAAAGCGCCAGTCGGTATGTCCATTGACGCCCAAAGCGGGTTGATCGAATGGCTGCCAACTTTGTCACAGGTCGGTTCTCATAGTGTAAAAGTCCTGGTCAAGGATGGTGCGACAGATCCGGTCAATCAGGCCTACTCTCTGGAAGTCAAGCCACCGAGCAATGGCGCACCCGCTATTATTTCGAATGCTCCGCTCAACACTCTTGTTAGTCAGCTCTATACTTATGATGTAGAAGCGGTTGATCCCGATGGCGATACCCTTGTCTATCGTCTAACTTCGGCACCTTCAGGTATGACAATCGACGCTGCAAGTGGTCTCATCAATTGGACGCCCACTGGTGCTCAGCTTGGTGGACACCAGGTCACTCTCCAGGTTGATGATGGCAACGGTGGTAGTGATACGCAAAGCTATCGTCTAACTGTGGAAGCGCCACCGAACAGTGATCCGACGATTACCAGTATGCCGCTCACCACAGCAACCGAAGGCGTGGCGTATCACTATGATGTGGATGCTACCGATGTGGATGGCGATACGCTTCTCTACAGCTTGGCAACCACACTGACAGGCATGACAATCGATAGCGCAAGCGGCCTTATCAGCTGGACCCCGGATGCGCCACAGATTGGAAATCACGATGTTACCGTGCAGGTTGCTGATGGTAATGGCGGGAATGCCTCTCAAAGCTATCGTTTGACTGTGGAAGCCGCACCAAACAGTGCTCCGATTATAGACAGTGTGCCGGTAACTACAGCAACCGAAAGCCTGCTCTACAACTATGATGTGGACGCAACCGATGCGGATGGC
>JARRQD010000178.1:0-7690 GCA_037382205.1 Candidatus Thiodiazotropha sp. | reverse complement strand
TGGCGATACACTCGTCTACAGTCTGCTGACCGCACCTTCTGGGATGGTAATTGACAGCACGAGTGGACTCATTGCCTGGACACCGGGTGTGACCAATATCGGTGCTGTAGATGTGACAGTCAGTGTCGAGGATCCGCAAGGTGCTGCGTCAACCCAGTCCTATAGCTTGGAAATCGCCAATTTTAATGATGCGCCTTTGATTACCAGTGTCGCAGTAACCAGTGCCGAACAGGATCAGCTTTATCAATACCAGCTAACTGCAACGGATCCGGATGCCTCATTTGGCGATACCCTTGAATATGTTTTGTTAACTGCTCCACAGGGCATGACCATCGAAACCGCTACGGGTCTGATTCAATGGACGCCAAATGATCAGCAGATCGGTAACCACCCTGTCGAGGTAGCTGTTGCCGATACAGCCGGATTGAGTGATAGCCAATCATTCCAAATTGAAGTGGCTGGTTTGAATGCGGCACCTGTCATTACCAGTCTACCGATAACAACGGCGACCGAAGGATTGGCCTACCATTACGATGTGGAAGCGGCGGATGCAGATGGTGATCCGATCCGTTACGGGTTGATCTCTGCGCCTGGTGCCATGTCGATTGACCCGCAGAGTGGTTTGATTGACTGGGTGCCGGACAACTCCATGACAAACGGAAACCTGTCCCAGAATGTTTACTGTCGATTGCCAGCAAGCAGTGAACTGCAACGGCCCCGTGCCATGGATGCGGTGTTGGTGGTTGATGGATCGACTTCGAACCAGGTTACCTGGCCATGGGTATCTGATGCAATGGCGGCACTCAATGCAGATCTGAAAATGATCGGTATCGGTGCTGAACCGGAACAGAACCGATATGGTCTGGTGGGATTCGGTAAACGAGTGGAAACCCAGCTATTAAACGGAGGGTTGTTCGGTACCATCGCCGATCTCTATGAGGTTAGCTATGATGGGGCTAGCCCTGGCGGTGGGGGGGCCCCAGAAAATGGTCTTCAAGCGCTGCAGTTCACAATAGACAACTATCCGTTCAGAAGCGATGTTGTAAAAAATCTGGTCTGGATTCCAGATGAGCCACAGCAAGGCAGCCTCAGTAATGGGGAGACACTCGAAGCTTTTACCCAAAGACTGGTCGATGGCAATTTCAACGTAAATGTCGTTACCTTTATGACGATCTATTGTCTTGATGGTCGAAGAGCTTTAGGTATCGATGCGGAAGGTCAGGGGTATGTGACGGACGGTGCCGGCGGTTTTGGATTCTGTGATATCGATAGAACACCCCTGGAAACAACAACCCATGGTTTCTATACAAATTTCACAGAACCCTTTGTTTTACCGGCTTTGCTCAGCGGAGGCGCGGCTTGGGATATTGCAGCGATCAGGTCGCTCGATCAGCATGAGTCGTTAAGAAAAGCCATTACTAGCCGAATGTACCATACCTCAAAGGTGAATGAGGCTGAACATGGTTTGGCGGATATTGCAATACAAAACCTGAACATTACCGAATTGCAGAACAGTTCTGCGACTGTTGAAGTGAACTTGGTCAATCGGGGGCTTGTCCAGGTAGACACGCCGATACAGGTTAGTCTGTTGGATGCCAATAACGTAGTTGCTACTCAGACATTAGCCAATATTGCGATGGATGAAGAACGGATAGTCAGCTTCGTAATAGATCGTGCGTCAATACCCAGTCGTTTGGTTGTGAGTGTTGAGACCGAGTCAGGTGTCGAATGCCTTGTCGATAACAATGAGTTAACTGTACCTACAGTTATCGCTGCAGCTACAGATGATCAAGGCAACCGTGATACCCAGTTATTTGCAATTTCGGTGCAGAATGTCAATCAACAGCCTGTAATCAGTTCCCTGCCTGAGACTCAGGCCTATGTGGGTCAAACGTATAGCTATCAAGTGACAGTAGATGATCCAGATAGAGGCGATGATCATCAGTTTTCCTTGGTTGCAGCTCGAGCGGCACAGATCGATCCCGATACTGGATTGTTTACCTATAGACCAACACGGGAAGATGTAGGCGAACAGAGCTTTACAGTCACAGTTTCAGATCTTGGTTCGGCAACTGACACTCAGACCTTTACCCTCAATGTGAGTGACAGCTATCTATTGCCAGCGTTCGATGGGCCGCCTGACAATAATCGTGCAACGATCAATCAAACCTACCAGTTCACCCCTTCGGTGACTGTGGATCCAACCGCCAGCCTGACATTTTCACTGATGGAAAAGCCTGCTGGTATGGCCATTGACGCCAATGACGGTAGGATCGAATGGATACCGAGTGATGCAGATATTAATCGTCTGCGTTTGGTCAGTATGATGGTGAGGGATCAGTATGGAAATAGGGATTCACTCTCATTTATGCTGTTTGGCGATACGGAAAATCAGCCTCCGGCAATTACTACAAGACCGGGTGAGATCGTCAGTCTGAATCAATCATACCGCTACACCCTAGAGTATGAGGATAGTAATATTCGTGAAGATTACGATCTTCAAATTGACTCCACTGTTCCCAATCTGGTTGCAAACCTCACACAAACTCATGGGGTGGATAATCAGTATGCTTTGATCAATTGGAGTAGAATATGGGTGACCGGGGACTATCCACGCCATTTGGAGGCACCTGATTATCTATGCAAAAACCCAAATAATACGGCTTTTAGTGCGGCATTACCGATTAGAAAAATAGGCCGCCGAAGGATCTCCAATATCGGTCATCACTTACTGGCAGCACCGTTCACCGATACGAATCTGGATGGTACTATTGACCGGAGCGACGAGCGTGCGATTTTTATAATCCAATATGTTGGAGTGGGTGCACTTCTTCAAGCCTATGATCGATCAAGTGATCAACCTCTCTGGTCGCATTCCATTGGTGATATCAATTCACGTCCCTCTAAGTACTATGCTCCGGCAATTGCTGATATCAATGGTGACCATGTTCCCGACATTCTTATGGTTCAGAACGGCAATCGTTTATTGGTGGCAGTTAGCAGCGATGATGGTCGTGTCTTATGGCGATCTAGCGTTCCGGTCTCAGATAGTCAGTTTTATAGTGGGCAAATAACAATATCTGATCTGCAGGGTGACGCGACGCCAGAAATTATGGCGGGCCATTCTGTGTTTGATTCACAAGGGAATCAACTATTACATTTTGATCGTATTGCAACGACACCCGTTGCTGGTTTATCCAGTCCTATCTATCCGGTCGATATCAACCTGGATGGCGTTAAGGATCTGGTGCGGGGTGGTGTTATCTATTCTGCTTCTGGAGCCGAATTGTGGCGTGCGCCATTTACCGATGGGCATACTTCAAAGTTGGCCTATTCTGCATTTGCCAATTTCGATACCGACCCCCAGCCAGAAATTGTACTGGTTGAAAGGAGTCAAGATGATCCAACGGTGGCGACTGTAAGTCTTCTGGATAATGATGGACAATTCCTCTGGGGGCCAAATCCGATTGAGTACATCGGGCAGCCGATTATTGGCAATATGGATAACGATGAGGAACTTGAGATCTTCATTCCTGGCGAAGATGTTCTACTCGATCATTTAGGTCATGTGAGATGGCATGCTGAGGTAACGACTCGGCAGGATGGAAATGCCGCTATAGCGGCTGATCTAAAGGGGAATGGTCGAGTTGAGATTCTTCTGAATAGAGATAATCGTACCCGAGTTCTGGACTCCTTAACCGGAATCGAAATGACCTATCTCTATTCTGGTACGGTGAGTTCTTTTGCCAAACCGATCGTGGTAGATCTTGAAGGAGATGGTAGACTTGAGATTGCAAGTACCGGTTCAATTTATCTCAATTTAACCTCAGTGGAGGTTGACCACGCAGCTCAAGATTTACCACAAGTTATCTATCAAAACTGGTGGCAGCCTCAGGGGCTAGATCGTCAGCTTGCGATTAACCAAAGTGCGCCAAATCCATGGAGTGTAAACAATTCAGATCAACTCGTAATACCGGCACAGATCAGCTTCGATGATGGATTGCCTGACATATGGGTCGATGTGCCCCAGGGAGATCATCGTCAGTCGGTGAGCGTTAAAGTCTCCAACCGGGGTACGGCAGACTACTCAGGTTCACTGGCTATTGAGCTCTTTGCTGGGGATCCGTCAAACGGTGGCCAGCTATTAGGCGCACGAAACTTCTCTGATCTTGCTATCAGGGAAACCCGAACATTCCAATTCGACAATCTGATACCAGCCGACTTCGTTGGCCAACTGGTTGCTCGCGCCGTACCACAAACAGGCGTGCTCGAATGTCAGACAAACAACAATATGGCGTCAGCCTACACAATCGATCTGACCTTATCAGATAACGCTGGTGCTTCAGCTACACAGAATTATCTGCTGGGTGTGGAATATAACCATGCGTTGAATACTATCGCCACCCCGACTGTCCCTGATGTGGTTGAGGGGGAGCTGTTTGAGCTGGATCTCGATATCTTAATCAGAAGCTTCACCGACGACAATAATTCAGTATTCTTCTATCTCTATTCAGGCCCAGAAGGGATGAGTGTAGATCCGGATAGTGGCGTGGTTCGATGGACACCGCCCTATGGTTCTGCCGGAATGCATTCTGCGCAAATTTATGGCGACCATTTAAGCGGGCTCTCTAGCCAATATCTATCCATCAACGTACTGCCTACGTCGAATAATCCGCCACAGATCACCAGCACGCCGCAATACGGTACATTCGCTTTTCAGCCCTTCAGCTACGATGTGGAAGCGACCGATCCGGACGGGGATAGCCTGAGCTACAGCCTGCTCCAATCACCGACAGGCATGACTATCGACGCAAACACCGGCTTGATACAGTGGACCCCTGATTCTAATGGTGGCTTTGTCGTTTCTGTCGAAGTCAGCGATGGATCGCTTTGGGTAACCCAGGATTTTACACTCATTGTTGAGCTGCCGAATCATTCGCCAGAGATTACCAGCACACCCACCTACAGCGTGCTGCAGGGACAATCCTATCAGTATCAGGTGACGGCAACCGATCCCGAAGGTGAGACTATCAGCTATGCGTTGACCAACAGCCCGACCGGCATGCAGATCGATCAAGCCACCGGTTTAGTGACCTGGATACCCAGCACGGATCAAATTGGTGTGCACAGCGTTGAAATCAGCGCCAGCGACACCCAGGGCAGTAGCGCCAGCCAAAGCTATCTGCTCAGTGTCACCAATGGCGCGGGTAATGTGCCGCCGGTGATCATGTCCACACCAACTGGCAATGCGGTCTACGATCAGCTCTATAACTACGATGTCAATGCCACTGATGCGGATGGCGATACCCTGAGTTATCGGTTGGTGACAGCACCACAAGGCATGACCATCAACAGTGCCAGTGGTAACATCAGCTGGACACCCCAGACCACACAGGGTGGTACCCACCCGGTCGAGATCCGTGTTGAAGATGGTCGCGGTGGCTATGCCATTCAACGTTACGGCCTCTACGCTTCTGATGGAAGCTCAACGAATAGTCTGCCGGAGATTCAGAGCCAGCCCGGCGTCAATGCCAGAGTCAACCTCGCCTACAACTACCAGCTTGTGGCCACGGATGAGGATGGAGACACGCTTAGCTACAGCCTGGTCGATGCACCGGCAGGTATGACGATCTCGGATGCCGGACTGGTCACATGGACACCGGATAGTGTGCAAACGGCCCAGGTGAGAATCCAGGTCAGCGATGGGCAGGGTTATGTGGAACAGAGCTGGAACCTCAATGTGCTCGACGCCAGCACCACCCTGGCGGTGAGCCTGTTCATTCAGCCGGCCAGTGTCACAGAAGGGGAGACTGTTACCCTTCAGGTTGTTCCGCAGAATGGGGTTGATCCCATAGCAATCTCGTTGACAGTCGATGGCTCACCAGTCGTATTGGACAACACCAATACAGCTCAGATGACAGCCAGTGGTTTGGGTTCACACGCAGTGGTCGCCACAGTCACCGATCAATATGAGACTGTGATTGAGAATGGTAGCTTCCAGGTGAACGATTTCAACAGCGTAACCGCACCGACAGTAACCTTAATCGGGCCTGCCGACAATAGTGAAATCACCGCGCCAACCCCAATCATCGCCACCATTGCCGATGACGATCTTTCAGTCTGGGAGCTGTGGCTGGTGCCACCGGGGCAGAGTACGGTGAATCTCGACCAGGCGACCCTGCTCGCCTCGGGCACCGACACAGTCGACAACCAACAGATTGCTGAGTTCGATCCAACCCTGTTGATGAACGGACTGCACCGTCTCTTCCTGCGCGCCATCGATGCAGGCGATAACCAGGGTTTTGATGATACCATCGTGCAGGTAACCGGCGACATGAAATTGGGCCATTTCAGCATCACCTTCAAAGATCTGGAAGTCCCCCTGGCCGGTATACCGATCACCATCACCCGGACCTATGACAGTCGTCGGCGCAACGAACCCCTCGACTTCGGTCAGGGCTGGAGCGTGGGCTATCAGGACATGTATGTTCGTGAGTCCCGCCCCGCCGGTTTCAACTGGTTCCTAGACTCCTATCAGAGTGGTCCTCTGGGCGTGCTGACTACCTACTGCGTGCGTCCCTATGAGGACAACATCGTCACCATTACCAATCCAGATGGTGAGGTCGAGCGATTCCGTGCTGTGGCAAGCCCGGAGTGTAATGAAGTTCTGCCGGTGCTCGATGTCGAGATCGTTTTCGAGCCGCTGGATGGCACCGATTCAACACTGGAAGCGCTCAATGGCAACTTTGGTCGTCTGATCAATCAGCACTTAGCGGATGCTGGTAGCCCAGATACGCCGATCGATGTCAGCCGCTATCGACTGACCACCCGGGAAGGGATGAGCTACGAACTGCAGCAGGGAACGGGTATCCGTACCCTGACCGTACCCTCAGGCGAGGTGCTGACCTTTAGTAGCGACGGCATCACTCACTCCAGTGGTGCGGCAGTCAGTTTCGTGCGCGATGCCAACGGCCGTATTGAACGGATCGAAGCCCCGGATGGTGAGACTCTGCAATACGCCTACGATGCCAATGACGACCTGATCAGCTTCACCGATCAGGCTGCGGCAACCTCCTCCTACAGCTATATCAATGACCACTACCTGCAGGACATCTTCGATGCCCGTGGAGAGCGGGCGATCCGCAACCTCTACGATACCGAAGGCCGATTGATTGGCCAGATCGATGCCGAGGGCAACCAGATCGACTACGTCCACGATCTGCAGGGTCGCAGCCAGACGGTCACAGATCGCCGGGGCAACAGCCGCCTCCTGGTGTTCAACGAACGGGGTGACATCATCGCCGAGACCAATGCCTTGGGTGAGACCCACCAGCGCAGCTACGATAGTTATGGCAACGAACTGAGTCATACCGATCCGTTGGGCAACATCACAGTCTCGACCTATGACAACCATGGCAACCCGTTGACCGAGACCGATGCCCTGGGCAACACCACCACCAACACCTACAGCTGGTACAACCAGCTCGAGACCGCGACCGCCCCCGATGGCCGAGTGACCAGCTTCGACTACCGCAACTACATCTTTCGGGGTGGCATTCGGATCGATAAACGTGGCCCCATGGTCGGCATCACCGATGGCCTGGGTCAGTCCACCCAACTTGGCTATGACGCCAGTGGTTATCTACCCCTACGCCTGACCGATGCAGAGGGCAATCAAACCCAATACGCC
>JARRQD010000177.1:0-14149 GCA_037382205.1 Candidatus Thiodiazotropha sp. | reverse complement strand
TGCACGCGCCACTAAACACTAATCTGCCAAACTGCTGCCACGGTTTCCTGCATGTGCCCGCCCGGTGCTCCTCCTGACGCTAGCTAAATAACTGCTATCATAGTGCACACCCATACCATAAATCACTGTCGGATCGGTCTGCAATAACATGCCTCGCTTAAGTCGCCTAATAAAGACCCCGGCAATCTCCCGACGCTCATGGGGCAGACCGGTCTCCCGCTCTATGATCGAGGCCAGGATCAGTGCTTCATAGGGTGTTTTCAATGGCAGATCAGCCGCTCGCTTAGCCCAGGCAGCCTGCAGGGTCTTCTGCATCCGCCGGTAGGCCCGCTGCAGAAACTCCACATCTGTGGTGCCCTTGGGAAAGTGGTAAGTATCTGGATAGAAACGCCCTTCAGGATGCTCATTTTCATACCCCAAGCGGGTCATGATCTCGCCGTCATCCAAGCCATCCAGACGCTTCACCAACACCGGATTCGCCCGCACGGCACTCATCAGCTGTTTGAAAGTCCAGCCTTCGATGATGGTCAAGGCGTGTTGCACCACTTTTGCTGAACTGAGAATTTGCAGCAGTTTCGAGGGTGTCGTGTCAGCCGGCAGGTAGTACTCCCCGGCTTTCAGTTGGCCGGCCTTGCCGCTCCAGCGGGCGAGTATCTCGAGCAATATAGGCTTTTGGATAATCGCTTTTTGCTGCAAATCGTCAGCCAGCCCCCTAAGGCTGGTACCCGTGTGCAGATGGTAGTTAAGGCCATCAGGAGGCAAATTTAAAGGTTTTTGGACAAAATCATCATACTCAAGCCATCCCCAGGCCAGCAGGAGGCTTAATACGAAGATTATGATGCCGATCAATCTGTTCATTCTCCCCTCATTCTAGCGAAATCAGCCGTGGCAATCCTCTCCATGTCCAGATTTATTATTTTATCCTGCAGCAAGATAGGCGCGTCCGATGAACATCTTCAGTTCTACAGGAATAGGTTGCAATTGATAAACCGTTTGTTCGAAACGAGACACTGGGCAGAGCCCCATAATGGCATTGGTCATGAACAGGGCATCAGCCTGCTTCAGGTCATCTACCGAGAGCTCGGTCAGTTGGGGTTGCAGAGAAAATCTTGGCGCCGACTCAAGCACCAAGCCGCGCACCACACCAGCGATACCAGCCTCTGAAAGTCTTGGCGTCAGGAGTTGCGCCCCTTTGATCATAAACAGGTTGGATTGAGTGCCTGAAATCACACGGCCCTGCTGATCCAGCATCAGCCCTTCGGCAATGGCTGATGTATCCCACTCGGCCCTGGCTAATACCTGCTCGAGTCGGTTGAGATGCTTGATACCAGCCAGCATGGGTTGAGAAGCCAAGCGGGTTTCACAGAGCCGTATCTCAATACCTCGCTGATACCAATCAGCAGGATAGTCAGGCCAGGGATGGAAGCTCAGAATTCGTCGTGGTTTACAGGGCGATGGAGGACGATAGCCCCGACCACCACTCCCCCGGGTGACGATGATTTTGAGAACCCCTGCTGCCTGATTCGCCACAAGCTGGCAAGCCTCCTGCCAGAGTAACGCCTTATCCGTGGTAGTGAGACAGAGTGCTTGTTCACCCCTCTCCAGCCGCGTCATGTGGCGCTGCCAGAGACAGGGAAGCCCATCCTTTACAGCGATGGTCTCAAATAGACCATCTCCGTATTGCAGACCACGATCTGTGACTGGGATCTGTTCCGCGGATAATCCGTCAATCAGCAACTGTCTAAGGTATCAAACCCGACGGAAGGCCAATGTGCCATTGGTACCACCAAACCCAAATGAGTTGGAGATCACCACGTCCAGCTTCATCTCCCTGGCCGTGTTGGGTACATAATCCAGATCACATTCTGGATCCTGATTCTCCAGATTGATCGTTGGGGGAACCACTTGGTTGTGCAGCGCCAGTATTGTGAATACCGCTTCCGCGCCGCCTGCGGCGCCAAGCATATGTCCGGTCATCGATTTGGTTGAACTGACACAGAGCTTGTGAGCATGGTCACCAAAGGCACGTTTCACCGCCAGGGTCTCAGCCACATCCCCAGCGGGGGTAGAGGTGCCATGGGCATTGATGTAGTCAACCTCTTGCAGATTGATGCCTGCATCTTTGAGCGCCATCTCCATGCACTTAGCAGCACCAGAACCATCTTTCGAGGGCGCAGTCATATGATAAGCATCGGAATTCATGCCCATACCAACCAGCTCCGCATAGATCTTTGCCCCTCTGGCCTTGGCCTGTTCGTACTCTTCCAACACAACCACGCCAGATCCATCACTGAGCACAAAACCGTCACGATCCTTGTCCCAGGGTCGGCTGGCCGCCTGAGGATCGTCGTTTCTGCGTGACAGGGCGCGCGCTGCAGCAAATCCACCCAGACCAACCGGTGAAGTAGCCATTTCCGCACCGCCAGCGATCATCACATCCGTCCGACCGTAGCGAATCATCATCGCCGCCTCAGCGATACTGTGCGCACCACTGCTGCAAGCTGAAACAATCGAATAGTTAGGCCCTTTCAATCCATACATGATAGAGAGGTTGCCCGACACCATGTTGATGATACTGGAAGGAACGAAGAAAGGTGAAATCTTACGCGGCCCACCATCAAGATAGGACTGGTAGCTATTCTCTATCCCAGTAATACCGCCGATGCCTGAGCCAATCAATACACCGATACGGTCTGCGTTCTCTTCCGTAACTTCCAGTCCGGAGTCTTTGATCGCCTGAATGCCGGCCGCAACACCATAATGGATGAATTTATCCATTTTTTTGGCTTCTTTCTTTGGGATATAGTCGGTGACTTCAAAGCCGTATATGGGACCACCAAACTGTGTCGAAAATGTTGCTACATCAAAGTGGGTGATCGGTTGGATTCCACTCTTACCAGCCTGTATGTTCTCCCATGAGGAAGCCACATCCAGTCCAACAGGTGCCACCAAGCCCAGCCCAGTTACGACAACCCTTCTTGCAGTCATATATGACTACCCCCAAATCTCATCGGTGTTGCTGAAAAAACAAAAAGGCCGCGCCCCGTCATGGATGGAGCATCACGGCCTGCAAAAAAACTGCTATACAGCTCAACTATGTGCGTTGATGTAATCGACAGCTAATTGCACAGTTGTAATCTTTTCAGCCTCTTCATCAGGAATCTCGGTTTCAAATTCCTCTTCAAGGGCCATCACCAGCTCTACTGTGTCGAGAGAGTCAGCGCCAAGGTCATCGACGAAGGATGCTTCAAGAGTCACCTCTTCATCTTTAACGCCCAGTTGTTCTACTACGATTTTACGAACTCGTTCTACGACATCGCTCATTTTATTAATTTCCTCTGGATTAACCGACGACCGCCAATAGGGCCGATGCGGTATTGTAGTAACAAAAAAGTTCTGAGAAAAGCGTAATCATTAGTTCTGTTTAAGGCCACTAATTTATTGATTATCTTTTACTAAACAGCTAATTATAAGCCAAATCTCATTTAACTTATAATATTTTTGTCCGAAAATATCCTCAGGACATGTACATTCCGCCGTTCACATGCAGGGTCTCCCCTGTGATATAGCGTCCAGACGCGCCTGCTAAAAACAGAACAGCATTCGCTATATCCTCAGGCAATCCCAGCTGCTGCAGAGGAATATTCTCAATCAGGCTCTTCCTTTGAGCTTCTGGCAATTCATTGGTCATATCGGTTTCGATGAAACCTGGTGCCACCGAGTTTACTGTGATCCCTCTGGATCCCACCTCACGGGCCAGCGAACGGGTGAATCCGTCGATTCCGGCTTTGGCCGCCGCATAATTTGATTGGCCCGCATTACCCATCGAACCAACGACTGATGAGATATTGATGATCCTTCCTTTACGCGCTTTCATCATTCCTCTCAATACACCTTTGCTTAGGCGATAGACCGATGAAAGGTTGGTATTGATAACCCGATCCCATTCATCGTCCTTCATACGCATCAACAGGTTATCATTGGTGATCCCTGCATTATTCACCAGAACCGTCGGCGCTGCATATTTTTCAGCCACTGCGCTCAACAAAGCATCGATTGAGGACTGATCCACCACATCCAACACCATACCGCACCCCTCAACAGCCGCCCCATTCAAGCGCGCCGTGATCGCCTCGGCTCCGGCTTCAGAGGTCGCGGTTCCCACCACAGTGGCTCCGGCCGCTCCCAGACAGTCGGCAATCGCAGCACCGATACCGCGACTGGCTCCGGTTACCAGGGTAATTTCATTTTCCAGACTCATCTCAAAGCCTCCATAGCCTGATTTAAGCTGTTTGTGTCATACACCGCCATTCCGGCAAGTTTCCGATCGATTCTTTTGGTCAGCCCTGCCAGCACTCTGCCGGGGCCAGCCTCGACCAGTCGGCTACTGCCGCGAACCACCATCTTCTGTACCGTCTCAACCCATCGTACAGGACTGTAGAGCTGAGCGGCGAGCAGCGATCGAATCTCATCAGCATCGGTTGCGGATGCGACGTTGACATTGTGCAGTACAGGAATTTCCGCAGCAGACAGGGAGATTTTTGACAACTGCTCACTCAGCTGTTCTGCGGCGGGTTTCATCAGGGCACAATGGGAGGGCACACTGACCGGCAGGGGCAATGCCCGTTTGGCGCCGGCTTCCTTAGCCAACTCACAAGCCCGTTCAACGGCGCTCTTACTCCCCGCAATGACCACCTGCCCGGGTGAGTTGAAATTAACCGCTTCTACCACCTCTTGCAAAGCGGCTGATTCACAAACTTGTCGCACAATGTTATCTTCGAGCCCGAGAATGGCCGCCATACTGCCACTGCCTTCAGCAACGGCGTTCTGCATGCATCTGCCACGTAGCGCAACCAGTTCAACAGCGTCTTGGTAGCGAATGGCGCCAGCACAAGCCAAAGCCGTATATTCACCCAGGCTATGACCAGCCATCAACTCCGGTAGCGGACCGTTTTGCTGTCGCCATACACGCCATACTGAAACACCAGCCGCCAACATTGCAGGCTGAGTATTCTCAGTGAGATTCAGTGTTTCTGCTGGGCCATTCTGAATCAAATCCCATAGATCATAACCCAGGACCTCAGATGCCTCTTTGAATGTCTCTGTTACAACAGCAAAATCTTCGGCCAGTTGTTTCAACATACCAACGGATTGGGATCCCTGGCCCGGGAATACCATGCTGAATTTCGTATCACTCATATTCGATTTTCGCAGGAATCAGAATTTTGCCAGTATCGAACCCCATGTAAAGCCACCACCGAAGGCCTCCATAAGGATCGTCTCGCCCCTTTTTATTCTTCCGTCCCTGACAGCCACATCCAGTGCCAATGGCACTGAAGCAGCAGAAGTATTGCCATGATCTTCCACGGTAACCACCACACGCTCCATAGGGGTCTGCAGTTTCCTTGCAGTGGCATTGATGATACGGATATTGGCTTGATGGGGTATCAGCCAATCGATATCCGACTTTTGCATTCCATTGACAGCAAGGGTTTCATCCACGATGCGGCCCAAGGTGGTTACGGCCACCTTGAATACCTCATTGCCACGCATCTGCATAAACGCCTCACCCTCACGCAGTTGATCATAGCCACGTGAGATGCCAGAGGGAACGCGTAATAGACTCTCATAGGCGCCATCCGCATGCAGGTGAGTCGAGATAATGCCAGGTTCATTACTGGCCTCGATCACCACAGCGCCAGCGCCATCGCCAAACAACACGCAGGTATTCCGGTCGTTCCAGTCGAGAATTCTTGAAATCGTCTCTGCGCCCACAACCAGCGCTTTTTTCGCCGCTCCGGTCTGAATGAATTTGTCTGCCACACTTAACGCATAGACAAAACCGGTACAGACCGCCTGAACATCAAATGCCGCAGGCCCACGGTTGCCTAAACGGGCCTGCAGCAGGCAAGCCGTACTTGGAAAGACCTGATCAGCGGTGGTAGTCGCCACCACGATCAAATCGATCTCTTCAGGCTTTAAACCTGCCATATCAAGGGCATTGCGCGCCGCCTTTTCAGCCAGATCGCAGGTATACTCACCCTCTTCAGCAATATGACGTTTACGGATACCGGTGCGCTCTACGATCCACTGGTCAGTGGTATCGACTCTCTTTTCCAGATCTTGATTTGTTACGACCTTCTCAGGCAGATATCCACCTGTGCCGGTAATACGCGAATAGATCACGCGGTTTCCCTTTTATCCAGATGAGCCTTGACTTGTTCCGCAATGCGGCTTGGCACATCGCTTGAAATCTCTTTGCGAGCAATGCTGATCGCATTCATAAAGGCAATTTTATCTGCCCCGCCATGGCTTTTGATTACAATTCCGCGCAGTCCCAAGAGACTGGCACCATTGTAGTGTCTATGATCTATTCGCTTCGCTAAACTGCGTAATACCGGTAATGCAATCAATCCCGCCAACTGGGTCAAGAAGTTTTTCTTGAACTCCAATCGCATAAAATGGCGGATCATCTTGGCAACCCCTTCCGTGGTTTTCAAAGCCACATTCCCAACGAAACCATCGGATACAATAACATCCGTGCCGCCCTGAAAAATGTCATCCCCCTCAACATAACCTACATAGTTGAGGGAACTGGCATGCAGTAGTTCATGAGCCTCTTTCACCTGCTCATTGCCTTTAATCTCTTCTTGACCGATATTCAGTAAACCAATTTTTGGATTACTGATATCCGTTACAGCAGAGACAGTCTCACTGCCCATAACCGCAAATTGAAACAGATGTCCGGCACTACAATCCACGTTTGCACCCAGGTCGAGCATGAATGTCTGCCCGGTCATGGACGGCAGCGCGGTTATGATGGCTGGACGATCGATATTTGGCAGCATCTTCAGCACAAATCGGGATGTCGCCATCAAGGCGCCAGTATTCCCAGCACTGACACAGGCGTCAGCATCCCCTGATTTGACCAGATCTATAGCCACTCTCATGGATGAATCTTTTTTATTCCGCAGCGCTTTAGACGGCAGCTCATCCATTGCAACCACTTCAGATGCGTGTTTAATGCGCAGTCTGTCACCGAATCCATGATTTCCAAGTTTTGCCTGAAGAATACCTTCTTCACCGACCAGTATCAGAGCAGTCTCTTTATCTTTGGTTAGATATTCCACTGCGGCAGGCACCACGACATCTGCACCGATGTCGCCGCCCATTGCATCCAGAGAGATTGTGACTGGCCTATTCATTAGAAGATAGATTCACCCAAATAAGAAGAACCCGTCAGAGGCTGCTGCCTCACACGGGTTCCAAACAGGTCATTTGAACCGACGAGTTGAGAATCACTCGCCTTTGGTATCAACGACTTTACGGCCTTTGTAAAAACCATCCGCAGTCACATGGTGACGCAGATGAGTTTCACCAGAGGTTGAATCGATAGAGAGGGTTTCACTCTTCAAACCATCATGGGCACGACGCATACCGCGCTTGGATGGGGTCTTTTTGTTTTGTTGAACAGCCATGGCTGATCTCCTGAAAAAATTGATACAAACTAAAAATTTAATGCTTGTCCTTTTTTAGCGCGGACAGCACGGCAAACGGGTTTTCCTGTTTCAGCCCCCTGAAATCCACCATACCCTCTTCAACCAGACATGGGTCCAGATCATCAGGCAGCCTCTCAGCCTCGTTCAGTCCTTGAACAAAGACAATAGAGAACCTTCTCTCTACAGGAAATCTCAATACCCCAAGACAGCGTTGACACTCAAGTATCAACTCAGTCCGGACGCTCCCCTCCAACCGAGCATGCCGTTGCTCGTCACGACTGAAGCTCAAACAGAAAAAGACTTCGCCATCTGTCTGCATCAGACATTCTCGCAGTCTCATAAAAGCATCAATAGGCAACTCTCCGCTGAGCTCTTTACCGAGATCAGCGAAACGCCAGGGATCCAATCGATCGGGAAAGCGCTTCGACATAAGCGCGAGATCATATTATGAGACCACCTCTCATGTCAAAATGACGTAAGAGGTAGTGAACCAGATGCCCTCAGACTCAGCCGCCAACCATCGCCAGCAGAATGCCTGCAGCTACCGCAGAGCCGATCACACCAGCCACATTCGGCCCCATGGCATGCATCAGCAAAAAGTTGTGATGATTGGTCTCTAGACCCACTTTATTGACCACCCGAGCCGCCATAGGCACGGCGGAAACTCCAGCTGCGCCAATCAACGGGTTGACCTTACCCCCCGTGATCCGGTGCATGACTTTGCCCATCAGTACGCCGGCGGCCGTACCAACGCAGAAAGCAAAGGCGCCGAGAGTCAGAATACCAAGCGTATCAAGGGTCAGGAACTTGTCCGCAGAGAGTTTGGAGCCGACTGCCAGGCCGAGAAAGATGGTCACAATATTGATGATCTCATTCTGCGCCGCATGGCTGAGACGCTCGACCACACCACTCTCCCGAAGCAGGTTACCGAATGTCAGCATGCCGATCAGTGGAGCCGCTGAGGGCAGAAAGATAATACAGAGCAACAGCACCGCGAAGGGAAACAGCACCTTCTCCAATTTATTGACATGCCTCAGCTGCTGCATCTCCACATTACGCTCCGCCTCGGTTGTCAGTAAACGCATGATCGGCGGCTGGATGATGGGCACCAATGCCATATAAGAGTATGCCGCCACAGCAATGGCGCCCAGCAGGTCAGGCGCCAGCCTTGAGGCGAGAAATATCGCCGTCGGCCCGTCGGCACCACCGATAATGGCAATGGCAGAGGCTTCCGCCAGGGTAAAGTCGAAACCGGGCACGAAATTCAAGGCCAGAGCGCCCAGTAGAGTAACAAAGATGCCAAACTGTGCGGCCGCACCCAGCAGCAGCGTCCAGGGCATGGCAATCAATGCCCCGAAATCGGTCAGAGCCCCGACTCCCATGAAGATCAGCAGTGGAAACACACCGGTCTCTATCCCCACATGGTAGATGTGGCCCAGCAGGCCTTCACTGCCGCCGATACCAGCCAGTGGAATATTACTCAGAATGGCGCCAAATCCAATCGGCAACAGCAGCAGAGGTTCAAACTTTTTCACCACTGCCAGATAGATCAACACACAGCCAACGCCCATCATCAGGACCTGGCCCCATTCTAGATTTGCCAGGCCAGTCGACTGCCATAGCGGTTCAAAGCCTATTTCAACCATATCAGGAAAGACTCAGCAGTGGGGTGCCAACCTGTACGGCTTCACCCTCTTTAACCAGGACCTGAGAGACGGTTCCGGCTGAATTTGCACGGACTTCGGTCTCCATTTTCATTGCTTCCAGCACCATCACCACATCACCGGCCGCCACCTGCTGGCCGATAGATACCTTGATGGTGTGGATATTCCCAGAGAGAGGAGCCGTAATCTCAGTACCACCGGCCTGAGCAGGCGCTGCGGCTGGAGCAGGCGCCGGAGCAGCAGGTGACACATCCGTGATTGCTCCAGCTGGCGTGACCTTAACATTGTAAGTGACCCCATTGACCTCCACCTGATAGGCTTCAGGCCCACCAGCCGGGGCCGCAGCTGAGGCTGGCTCAACGGCAGGCGCGGGGGCGGCAGGCGCTTCCGTGCCTGGTGCCGGCTCGAAGGCATCCGGGTTGTCTCGGTTCTTAAGGAACTTCAGGCCCACCTGTGGGAACAGTGCGTAGATGAGTACATCATCTACCTCATCGGCGGCTACTTTGAGGTTATGCTCATCGACCAGACCATGGAACTCGGTGGTCAACTTGTCCATCTCAGCATCGATCAGGTCAGCGGGACGACAGGTGATAGCCTCTTCACCCTCTTTCAGCACTTTCGCCTGAAGCTCTGCATTTACCGGAGCAGGTGTGGCGCCATACTCACCTTTCAATACCCCTTCAGTCTCTTTGGCGATACTCTTGTAACGCTCACCCATCAGCACATTGATAACGGCCTGAGTGCCGACAATCTGGGAGGTTGGGGTAACCAACGGGATGTAGCCCAGATCCTTGCGTACTTTAGGAATCTCTTCCAGTACATCATCGAGTTTGTCGGTGGCGCCCTGCTCCCTGAGCTGATTCTCCATGTTGGTCAGCATGCCACCAGGAACCTGCGCGACCAGGATGCGAGAGTCGACCCCTTTCAATGAACCTTCGAACTTCGCGTATTTTTTGCGCACTTCGCGGAAATAAGCAGCGATCTCCTCCAGTAGATTGAGATCCAATCCAGTATCCCGGTCGCTCTCTTTGAGGATCGCAACAACCGACTCCGTAGCGGAGTGGCCATAGGTCATACTCATCGAGGAGATCGAGGTATCGAGCATATCGATACCCGCTTCCGCGCACTTTATATTGGTTGCCGTGCTCATGCCGGTGGTTGCATGGCTCTGCATGGCAATCGGAATCGATACCGTCTCTTTCAGACGGGTGACCAGCTCATAACCGACGTAGGGATTCAACAATCCGGCCATATCCTTGATACAGATCGAGTGGCACCCCATATCCTCCATGCTTTTGCACATATCCAGCCAGTAATCCATATTATGAACCGGACTCACCGTGTAGGACATGGTGCCCTGCGCGTGCTTATCGACTTTCAAAGTCGCTTTGACAGCGGTCTCCAGGTTGCGCAGATCGTTCATCGCGTCAAAGATGCGGAACACATCAACCCCGTTTGTTGCCGCCCTTTCGACAAATTTCTCAACGACATCGTCGGCATAGTGCCGATACCCGAGGATGTTCTGGCCGCGAAACAGCATCTGCATCGGCGTATTAGGCATTGCGGACTTAAGTACCCGGATGCGCTCCCAGGGATCTTCTCCTAGAAAACGGATGCAGGCGTCAAAAGTCGCCCCACCCCAGGTCTCCAAAGACCAGAAACCGACTTTATCCAGCTTTTCGGCAATCGGAAGCATATCGTCGATACGCATTCTGGTTGCAAACAGAGACTGATGCGCATCTCTCAATACAACATCTGTAATTCCTAGTGGTTTCTTTTCGCTCATAAGCTAGCCGCCGTTGTTAATAAAAACAGCCTGATATCAGGTGTTACAAAAAATTATGGAATATTCAGACTCAATGACGAATCGAACGATATTGATTGATTGCTGCCGATATTACGGCAACCAGATCGCCACGCATAGCGGCCTGATCATGGCCAGCCATGACTGGCTTATGGGCTTGTGTGTCAATTGTCCCTTGTCGTTCCATCACGGCTATTGCAAGTTTTGACATTCCCTTCATAGCAAAAACCAGAACAAGAAGGAAAGTGAAAACGATCCCCATTCCAACCAGCATCAGATTAACACCTGATAGCAACAAGTCTTCAATTGGCATTAGATTTTTTACTCTTCGGTAGTTATTTTTGCCTTTCTACGTTGGGTGAAGACATGTTGTCAAGTAACATCTGCATCAACAATACCTGTTAACCCGTTGTTTTAATTTAGATAACACTCCATTTATTTAGAATATACATATTCAATATTAAGGCCATCAATCAATTCTATACTCGGATGAGGCTTGCTGGCGAGATTTTTTCAATGCCCGGCCACACGGTCTGGTAAAATAGCCTGACATTACCGTTTCCAAAAACTATGATGCAGCATGACCCAGGCAACCCAATCTGATTTTTTACCCCTTGTCCTTGCCTCGAGCTCCCCATTTCGAAGGGAGCTGCTCAGTCGCCTGGGCATGGGATTCAGCACCTGCTCCCCCGCTGTGGATGAGAGCAGGCGAGAAGATGAGCAAGCTGAAGCACTTGTCCTCAGGCTGTCCCAACAGAAAGCCATGGCCGTCGCAAAAACCCATCCCAAGGCACTTATTATCGGCTCTGATCAAGTTGCCACAATAGGCGGAATGATCTTAGGTAAGCCCGGCAACCATGAAAATGCGGTTTCGCAGCTAACCACTGCTTCAGGCAGGAAAGTGACCTTCTACACCGGCCTATGCCTCTACAACAGTCAAACCGGACAGAGCCAGACCTGCTGCGAACCTTTTCATGTGCATTTCAGAACGCTCAGCCAATCCGAGATCGAAAACTACCTATTGAAAGAGCAACCCTACAACTGTGCAGGCTCCTTTAAATCCGAGGGGCTTGGGATCAGTCTTTTTGAATCTATGCAAGGTGAAGATCCTAACGCTTTGATTGGCCTACCTCTGATTCGGTTAACCACAATGCTAAGAAAGGAAGGCGTAGATATCTTGTCTCAGTAAAAATTCTGTGGGGATGAGATATGAAATACTGGAGCCAGTCAGCTCTATGGGCGAATCCTGAGCGTGGACAGGGCAAGCCATCAAAAGATTGCATCTTCTACCTGTTTGGTGTCGGCATCAAGGTCGCCACCATGTTCACCATGCTCCAACCTAGCAAACGCTTTGATGGTGGAACGATCCACCTCAGCCAGATAGTGGTCGGTTCCCTCATGAGCGAGGATATTTGCCACCTGGACGATATCCACATAGTCAACAGCAACATCGTCGCTTGGATCCCGACTGAAGTCTTCATGTTGAGCAGCGACCTCAACAATGCTCTCATCGAACTTCCATAACTTCAGAATGCTGCTTCCTATGTGACAGTGGAGCTTTCGTAAAACTTTATCTAATAAATTAGGATTATCTATTAACTCTTTATATTTACAAGCTTTTATCAGCAAAGGAATATGCCCAATATCATGCACCAGCCCCGCCACCAGAGCGACATCCGGATCCAAGCCTGGCTGGCTCTTAGCAAGCATTGCCGCTTGTGCCCCGACTTTAACTGAATGACTCCACAGTTTATCCATACGGCGCTCAATCACTTTTACCGAGGTACGAAAAACTTCTTTCATTGACACCGCATAGACCGCATTCTTGACGCGTTGAAATCCGATCCGGGTAATGGCGGGTTTAATGGTCGCAATTTTGTTCATGCCCCGGTAGAGCGGGCTGTTTGCATAGCGAATCAGGCGGGCTGTTAAAGCGGCATCCCGAGAGATGACCTTTTGCAAATCCGTTGCGGAGCTATCCGCATCATTGATGATAATCAGCGCTTCCAGGGCCAAAGCCGGTAGAGTTGGTAGGTAGATATTGTTGGCAAGCAGATCCTCTTTTACCGAGTCCACAAAAGCCTTGGTTGTTGCAGATTCAAGTTGCTTCTGTTCCCGCTCCTGCTCGGTCTCAGTAACTACCCGCTCACCATCAGCAAGTGTAAAAACCGATTTTGCCATCAGCGTGCTACCAGCCTTTTCACAAATGTCTGTAACGGATCCAGCCACCAATGGGAGTAGCCAGTAGGTACCGTCCAATCCAAAGGGCACAGCCATCCAAAGTCTATTTTTTTACCGCTAAATATCATATTTATCAAATAATAATACACATATTTTAAATTTATTTTCAACTCACTATCCAGCCTCGAATTGGCTGCAATGATGTTCCTGTTGAAGATTCATTGATCGCGCCAAGATCGCGCTAGTGTGGTGCTTCATACAAATTGACGATTGTAGCGTGACCCTAAGCGGTTAGCCGCTAGGCGCGTGCCGCCGGGAATGGCATACCCTTTCCAAGCCGCGCAACAACGCGGATGACCGCTTAGGGTCTCGCCCGAAGGGAGCCCGCTCAGGCCAGGATACTGCGTTGCAATGCTTGAAAAGGGCAAACCATTCTCTGCGCATTGCGCCTTGTCTTCTGGCCTGAGCGGGCTTCTATAATCGTCAATTTATATGAAGCACCACACTAGATCAACCTGCACAAGGTATCGGCAACTGGCCCTGCTTTCTCCAGTCTATGAATAATTTCAAGCTAGTCGAGTAGTCGATTTGCGTCAAGGATCACAGATATTAAGGATTTAAAGGAAATCTTTCTCCTCAGGATTGCGCCAGTTTGACGATGCAATTAAACAGCCCTATTTTTTTAAATTATCTCACAAAGATGTGTGCATTGCGGCGATTCAGTGCAAAGCGATGCTGCGCTACCATGCACCGCCACAAGCGTGCAATTCACTCGACAGACAGACGCTCCCAGTGACTGGGTCAGCGAGCGGTTAGGATACTTTTTCTAATAAAGCAACGAATGAATAGCAGAGTGGAGCAGTCAACAGTTTTTCAGGATTTTCGAATAGCGGTGCTGTAGGAAGCAAAACCGCTCAAACCCACCCGGCCTTCCATAATGAGAGCCTTCAGTATGCACGTTTAATAACCATTAGTGATATGCCTCTCATTTTTTGATCAAT
>JARRQD010000176.1:0-7694 GCA_037382205.1 Candidatus Thiodiazotropha sp. | reverse complement strand
GAACGTATTCTAAGTCCGCCAAACAGTGTCACAGAGGTGTTGCAACAACCCCATGATGAGTGGGTCACCATCCTACAAGGTAGCGCCAAACTGGAGATGCATGAGACGCAACACAATCTTCATCGTGGGGATTGTGTCCTGATCCCAGCCAACACACCTCACCGAGTTTTGACAACCAGCCATCAACCTCACTGTATCTGGCTTACCGTGCATATCCGATAAACAGCCGATTACGGCAACTGTCCACCCACCTCTTACTTGCTGCTCTTAGCAACGCCTGTAACAACATTACCAATACAACGTCTGTTTCACATCCTATCGATATAACCGCTGCAAACCGGGGTAACTATCTGTCTCGATATGCCGCTATAATCGTTGCCCATGATCAACTTAATACAGACCTCTCGTCAGATTATTCATCGCTTCGAAGAACTGATTATCGCCATACTCCTGGGTGGTATGATTCTACTTGCAGGCAGTCAGATATTTCTACGCAATCTGTTCGACTCAGGTCTGATCTGGGCTGACCCCAGTTTGCGTATCATGGTGTTGTGGGTTGCCCTGCTTGGCGCAATCGCCGCTACCCGGGAAAATCGTCATATACGCATCGATCTTCTTTCACAGCTACTGCCTCAACGCAGCCAATCGGTAATGACGGTGGTGCACGATCTGTTCAGTGCTTTGGTGTGTGGTTTGATCGCCTGGCATTCAACCCGTTTTGTCTATTTCGAATGGCAGGATGGCACTCAACTCTTCTCCAATCTGCCAGCCTGGGTGGGTGAAATCATCATTCCGATCGGCTTTACCATCATGACCATCCGCTTCATCCTCAACATCCCTCTGCATCTGCTGGAGAGAAAAACCGCATGATCGTCACGATCGGCTTGATACTGCTGGCACTCAGCGGCGCGCCGCTGTTTGCGGTGATTGGAGCCGGCGCCCTGTGGGGTTTCTATCAATCTGAAATCGATCTGTCAGTAGTCGCCATCGAATTTTTCAGGCTGGCGGAGACCCCAGTACTGCTCGCCATTCCGCTCTTTACCTTTGCCGGATACCTATTGAGTGAAGGCAGAGCGCCAAGCCGTCTGGTCAGACTGACCCAATCTCTACTTGGCTGGATGCCAGGGGGTATGGCGTTTGTTGCCTTGATTGCCTGCGCCCTGTTCACCGCCTTCACCGGCGCATCAGGTGTGACCATTGTCGCGTTGGGCGCTCTGCTCTACCCAGCCTTAAAGCAGGCCGGCTATAAAAAGAACTTCAGCCTTGGGCTGGTAACAACTTCCGGCAGCCTGGGTCTACTGTTCGCACCGGCACTCCCATTGATCCTCTATGCCGTGGTCGCCCAGCAGCTCGGTATCGGCGGTTCGATTACAGTGGATGAGATGTTTCTCGCCGGCATTCTACCCGGTCTACTGATGTTGTTTGTGCTGATGATCTGGGGACTCTACTCCGGCCGCCACCTGAAACTCATACCCTTCTCAGTGACAGAGGCCAGCGCTGCAATCAAAGACGCCGCATGGGAGTTACCGCTACCGGTGATCCTGCTTGGAGGAATCTATAGTGGCTATTTTGCCATCTCAGAAGCCGCAGCGGTAACCGCGGTCTATGTACTGTTTGTCGAACTGGCGATCCATAAAGATATCTCATTTCAACAACTGCCGCGCATCATGCATGAAGCGATGCTGCTGGTCGGCGGTATTCTGGTAATTCTCGGGCTCTCTCTGGCATCCACCAACTATATGATCGATACCGATGTTCCCGGATTGCTCTTCAATTGGCTACACGAACGGGTTCACGACCCACTCACCTTTCTTATCCTGTTGAATATCTTTCTACTGATACTCGGCACCATGCTGGATATCTTTTCCGCGCTGGTGCTGATGGTTCCTCTGCTGCTGCCGGTGGCGGTGGAGTACGGCATCGATCCTGTCCACCTGGGCATCATTTTTCTGGCCAATATGCAGATCGGCTATTTCACGCCACCGGTGGGCATGAACCTGTTCATCGCCAGCTACCGCTTCGACAAACCGATCGCCGAGATATACCGCGCCACCCTTCCCTGGTTTCTGCTGCTGTTTGGCGCGGTATTGATAATCACCTATTGGCCTTCGCTCTCACTGGCCCTGCTGAATCGAAATTGAGGCAGCCCTCTCCCCCAAAACTCAAACAGCGCCAGCCCGACCAGGATCAACCCGGTACCCAACCAGACCCGCTGATCAATCTGCTCCCCATTCAGCCATTGCCCGGCTAAAAGGGCAAACAGCGGAGTGATCAGTGTGATCAGCGCAACCTTGGTCGTCTCCACGTTTTTTAAGATATAAAAGTAGAGCGCAAAGCCCAAAACCGAGCCAATAATCCCGAGATAGACGATCGATACCAAAGCCCGCTCGCTGACCACCTGCGGCCAACTCTCCCCCTGAACAAACCAACTGAGCAGAAACAGAGGCACAGCCACCAACAGGCCGCCTGCGGTCACCACCAGACCATGCAACTGGGCATCAATCCGTTTCACCCAGACCGCACTGGCCGAGTGGGTCGTAACCGAGACCATCATGCCGCACAATCCCAGAGCGAACTCTGGCCCAGCTTTGATACCGACACTGAAGATGGTGGCCAAACCGGTCAGCGAGACCAGCACCGCCACCAGCCTCGATGAATCCAGCCCCCGTTCGTTCAGCCAGAAGCGGGCCATCAGACCCGTCATGATTGGCGAAAAACCAAAGATTACTGAGATCCAGCCAGAAGGGATGTACTGAGCCGACCAATAGACAGAGGTCATAGCGACAAAGATACCAAGGCCGGCGGCCAGATAGGTACGTCGCGCCGCTTTATGCCACGCCAGGCGCAGGCCGATCAGTCGCAACAGGGAGAGCGCCAGCACCACGCCGATCACCATACGTCCGGTCACACCAAACAGATAACCCACACCCTGGCCACTCCATTGAATGGCCAGGGGCGTGGTACTCCAAATCAGCAATACCCCCACATAGGCGGCTGGCACTGACATATTAGGGCCTGCAATCACGAAACCAATCGGCCCTGCTGGGACTATTTTTTCGTCCAGCAAGGCAGAATGAGCGTCGTGTAGTTAGTCTACATGAGTGAATGATAACGCCACTGGACGGAAAAATAGGCCCAGCCCTCCGGGTTACCCCTGAAAAAGCGCCACTCGGTGTTGCTCGTCGTTCACTTAGTACTACCAAACCTCTCTCCTCGCGCCTTGATTGGCGCTTTTTCAGGGGTAACAGGGCCGATTGATTTCGTGTTAACAGGCCCTAACCCTCCATAACGCAAAAGGCCGCTGATGTTTCCATCGGCGGCCTTTTTAAAAAATCCTGTGATTTAAACTTGTCGTTTAACCGGATCTTCTGACCACAGATGGATCACCCACTGCCCAGAGGAACAGTCGGCGCATGATCACCATCTTGCTGGTCGGTTTGATCTGATTCATGAAATGAGCATTACATGGATCAAAGTCTGAGGTCAAGCCATTATTTTTTCACCCCGACATCCGATCTGCGCGAGCTGCAAGCACGGATCAATACCTGTAGCTGTTACAATCCCATTTTCAGGGACAAAACCAGATCATCATGAAGTTCGAACTCACAGAGCTGTTTCCCTCCTCCGCCGTTGTGGTCAAGGCTGAGCCAGCCATGTGGACCACCCGGCTATGCAACGAAGAGGAGCGACTGATCGAAACAGCTGTCAAAAAGCGCCAGCAAGAGTTTCGCGCCGGACGCAATGCCGCCCATCAGGCATTAGATAAGTTATCCGCCCCCTGGGAACCGTTGATGCGCGATGAAAAGCGTCAACCACTCTGGCCAGCCGGCTTTTTGGGGAGTATCAGCCACTGTCGTGGCGAATGTGTGGCGGTCTGTGCGAAAGCGGGCGATCTGGTCAGCTTGGGTATCGACGTCGAACCACTGGAGCCCCTACCGAAGGGGGTAGATCAATACATCCACACCCCCCAGGATCAGGCGACCATGAATGCGGACAGCTCTCTCCCGGAGAAACTGATCTTCAGCGCCAAAGAGAGCATCTATAAATGCTACTTCCCATTGATCGGTGAACACTTTGGATTTCAATCTGTTTCATTGAGCATTGATCCAGATAAGAGGCGTTTCGATTTCACCCCCTCAGCGGATAACACCACCCTGTTCCCGGAAGATCTGAAATTCCACGGGCGTTATATGGCCACCAGAAGCCACCTCTACACAGGATGTTATCTAACCAGCGAATAACAAATTCAGGGGGGAGATTTAACCCTAAAAAAATCAGTTGACCGCTCCATTCTACTAGCAGATTGCTGATTTTAAAGAAAATAGCTTCGATGGTTATGTCACCTGCTGGGTGAATCACGCTGTCCAACTGATCTTTTTAGGTTAACCCATCAACACAGATACAGCGGTCGCATTCCAGCGATCACCACCAACCGTTGGCTTACCACTCCCATTCCATAGGTCGGCGGTCTGTTCAGGGGAGATACAGTTCAACTGCAATTCAGTAGCCTCACGATTCAGTGCTGCGATATAGCGATCCTTTCCGACCACATCGATCAGATCGTAGTAGTCGATATCCTTACCGAATTCACTGTTGATCATATCGATCGCATCATCCACATGATAGCAATCGATCAGCTCGATGAGACGGGTTTCCACGGCGCTCTTTTCCTTCAGGATCTTCTGGTAGGCTTCCCAGATCAACTCACCTCGCCGAAACATATCCTCATTCCAGTTTTCCAACGCATGACGAACTGGCTGGGTGGTTAGATGCGGATACTCCTTAGACAGCTTCTTCAGCTGACGAACCGCCCCTCTGGCAGCATCCAAAAACTCACAATTTTCGGTATCACTCATGGCCACAAGCTTTTCAAAGACCTGCTACTACTAACGGCCATGTAAAAAATTCCTTTACTGGTGCAAGGTTTCTGTTCAATTTCATCCGGCTGGCGAAGCGCTCCACCACCCCGTATACTGCCGACTGTTTTTTACATCTGACTCCAAACAATGTATACGGTTACTAAAGAGATCCACTTCTGTTATGGTCATAGACTCCTGAATCACAAGGGAAAATGCCGCCATCTCCACGGTCACAACGCAACCGCCGTAATCCATTTGGAATCCGCGCAGCTTGACGAACTTGGTATGGTTTGTGATTTCTCAGAGATCGGTGAGTATGTCAAAAAGTGGGTCAACCAGAACTTGGATCACAATATGCTGCTGCACAGTGATGACCCAGTACTGCCCCTGCTGCAAGAAGCAGGCGAGTCGGTCTATGTGATGCCCAACAACCCAACAGCTGAAAATATTGCTCGAATGATTTTTGACTATGTGGAGGCTGGAGGTTTCCCGGTTGTGGAGGTCTCACTGCATGAAACCGACAGCGCTTTGGCAAGTTACCGAAAGCCCTGATTATCGACAGAGCTTGTGCAAAACTCGGGCGAGAAATCCAGCGCTGAGCCAACGCGGATATCGATGGGTGCGCGCTGCTCCAGGCAGAACGCACCCATCAACACCCAGAGGTCAGCTGAGTTCGTTGTAACCACGCTCGTCGTGGAGAACGATATCGAGGCCCTCGATCTCCTCTTCCTTATTGACACGAAGACCAACCAGGGCGTCCACTAGCTTGAGGATCCCCAGGGTTACCACAGCGGTAAAGACAATGGTCACCACAACCCCAATGGTCTGAACCCAAAACTGGCCGCCCATCGAAGTAATGCCGTCCGCAAAGCCATATCCGGAAAAGAGACCTAAAGAAGTGGATGAGAAGATGCCCGCCAGAAGGGTACCCAAAATTCCGCCTACCCCATGCACTGGAAAGACATCCAGAGAATCATCAATTTTCAGAACCTGCTTCAAGTAGTTGGTGGCTGAGAAGCAGACGATCCCCGCCAACAGTCCAATCACCAAGGCACCTGCCGGGCCGACGAATCCGGAGGCGGGCGTAATGGTGCCCAAACCAGCAACCATACCAGTCACCGCGCCCAGAGCACTGGGCTTACCGAATTTGATCCACTCACGAACCAGCCAGGTCATTGCGCCGGTGGCGGCTGAAATGTGGGTGACCAGCATAGCCATGGCGGCGCTGCCATCCGCCGCCAGCGCGCTACCCCCATTGAAACCGAACCAACCAACCCAGAGCATACCGGCGCCGGCGATGGTCATGGTCATGTTGTGAGGCATCATTGATGCCGTACCGAAGCCACGTCTGGGCCCCATCACCAAGGCAGCGACCAGTGCGGCCACACCCGCCGTGATATGCACCACCGTACCACCGGCAAAGTCGTAGAGCCCCATGCTGCCCAACCAACCGCCACCCCAAACCCAGTGGGTAACCGGTACATAGACCAGCAACAGCCAGATAGCGCTGAACAGCAGCATAGCTGAAAATCGCATACGTTCAGCAAAACCACCAACGATCAGCGCCGGCGTGATGATGGCAAAGGTCATCTGAAAAAGCATGAAGAGGGATTCCGGAATATCGCCCGACAGGGTCTCTTTACCAACCCCCGACATCAGCACCCGACTGAAATCACCAATCCAGGCATTTCCTTCGCCAAATGCCAGGCTATAGCCGACGATCAACCAGAGGATCGAGGCCATCCCTGCAATGGCAAAACACTGCATCAGCACAGAGAGGACATTCTTGGTTCTTACCAGCCCCCCATAAAACATCGCCAGCCCTGGCAGGGTCATAAACAACACCAGCGCAGTTGATGCCATGATCCAAGCTGTATTTGCACTATTCATGAATTCCCCCTTCTAAACATTACTTCCCCCCTCATCAAGTTGTGGAATAACACACAAATCACTGTATTTTGACAAAAAAATGCTTTAACTAAATAATTTCATTAGGTTAGAGTCACAAAATGGCAGAGCAGAGCTAAAGTTAACACTAATTCAGCCGTTATGCCTCACGTAGATTTGCAGATGCACAATATCACATCCAGGATTGACTAAAATAAAACTTGACCATATAAGCAATTATTAATATAGTGGACAATGCAGCAGTGGACACTGCAACAATAAACTGACAGGAAAATGGACAAAAGGACAGAAATTCACAGCCCAACTTACACTGCCACCAAGGGAGGGACTCCCCTCTTTAGGATTAGCAGTATTGAGCAGTTGCCCCAACTTGCTCAGGATGAGGCGTGTCAGATTATCAAGCAATACTTCGACTACCTCGAAAACACCCTTTCGAACCACGATAGTGACGTCGATACTGAGCAACTCAATGATATGCTCAATGAAGTCTCCGGTTTTATCCGTTCAGATAAGAGCCAATTTCGAGCCGATGGCTACAGCCGCATGCTTAAGCGTCTGTACGGCATTTATGCTCAGGGCCTGCGGATCAATGATGACCGGGCATTCACTCGCACAGTGGTCAACTTTGCTGACATCTTAAACACTGTAAGCCAGAGCTTTCCAAGCTATGACTACAGTGAATCGGTCGGGTTGCTTCTGCACTACATACACAAAATGTTCAGCTACCGGGAAGAGGGATGGATTGAGGTGCTGGAACACCTGATCGCCATGCCCGACTCCGTTGAGATCATGCAGCTGATCAAGTTCGAACACCTCCAAGAGATCCAAAACTGGGACGAAGAGGGGGTGGACAATCTGTTTGCACTGTTGGATGAGCAGCTGGAAGTCATCGACAATATCGATTCTGAGATTCTGTTGCTGGACAAC
>JARRQD010000175.1:0-7732 GCA_037382205.1 Candidatus Thiodiazotropha sp. | reverse complement strand
GCCGCCGCTACGTAGTCCATATAGGCATTCGCCATGGCGTAATCACTCTGCCCTGCCCCAAGGGTGGGTATAATTGCTGACACCGATGAAAACAGTACGAAGAATTGCACGGACTCGTCGCCCAAACACCGAAGCATAACCTCCAGGCCGCCGACTTTGGGTTCAAACACCTGTTCGATTCTATCTACTGGCTTGCGGATAAAGGCCGGGGTCTCCTTATCGCTGGTTCCCGCAGCGTGAATCACTCCCCCCAGGGGCCCCATTGTTTCACGCACATCCTGCAACGCCGCTTTCACTGCGGACTCATCCGATAAAGTGAGGGAGAGGACTCGAACATGCGCGCCGAGCGTTTCCAGCGCTTTAATCGCCTGGATTTTTTTCGCTATAGCGGTATCCGACTGGGCGTAAGAGTCCCACAATTCCCTAGCCGGGACGACCTCTCGCCCTGTCAACACAAGTTGCCTAACGCCATGTTGCTCGACAAAATGCCGGGCGCAGAGATAACCGAGCCCCCGCGTTCCCCCAGTTATCAATAACACCCGGTCCACGGGAAATACCAAGGCGTCGCGCTTCGGCAACACCTCTAGATCATCATGCAAATAGGCACGGTAACGCACCCCCTGCCGGTAACACACCTCGGTGTCCGCGCTATCGGCATGCAACTCGTCGAGTATCTGCTGAACCAGATCGTTATCATCGACCGATAGTTCGGCATCCATATGCCGGGAATGCAAATGACGATACTCACTCTGAAGCATCCGGTACAAACCTGCGCGAGACGCTCCGGCCAGGTTGATCTCGGTGTTGCGATAAGACTCCAACCCTCTCGTTACGCCCAACAACACCAAACCGTTACGGTGCCCCTGTTCTATCAATTGTTGTAACCAGGGCAGCCAAGCTATCGAGTCTCGGGTTGCCGTGCCACAGCCGATCAGGTCGATGACCGCATCGTAGTCTTTCCAATCCGGCCCGGTGTGCATAAGCGGCCCGCAAAGCGCTGCGATATCCAATGTCTGGCCTTGCGTCAGATGACCGCAGAGTGAGTCACCCAAGGCCTTAGTGGTCTTGTCCACCAGGACGGCAATCGTTCCGCTAAACCGTTTAACAGGCTTGGCTTGGGCCTTTTCCCACTGTTTCCTGGAAAATCGCACCTCGCGCCGCGCCTCCGCCACATCGTTGTATTTCACTGCCGGCATCGATTGCCCGGTCTCATCTACGGCTATGGGCACCCAGTAACGCTCTTCGGCAAAGGGATAGGTGGGCAAACTTATCCGCTGCGGACGAATCTCTCCATAGAGCTTTTCCCAATCGAATCGCAGTCCCTGCACCCAAAGCTCGATCAGTTTCGAATATTTCCCTTTCGCAACCCAAGACTCCATGGCGGCCTGAATATCCTCATCACTCGTCAACGTCTGCAAGGCCTCTTTATTGCCCTTCGCATGCCCCTGGTAGAATTCGTCGATATTGTCGTCTCCGGCAACGAACCGCTCTAGTTTCCCTTGCAACTCCTCCACCGAATGCACCAGCAGGGCGAGACGCACCTCCATCATCTCTCGGCCCACCTGCAGCGTGTAGGCGATATCCGCCAGTCGCACATCCCCTTTCAACGATGACGCCAAGGCTGACAGCAAACGCTGGGCTTGCTGCCGTACTTGTTCATCGCTCTTCGCCGACAACAGAATGATTACCGGATGTGGGCTGTCTGCATCGGCTCCCGGCCTGGTCTGAGCAGACGGTGTATGCTCCTCAATCACGACATGGGCGTTAGAGCCCCCTGCGCCAAACGACGAGATGCCTGCCAATCTCGGAAACTCCCTATGATCACCATCGATGTCTAGGATCGGACGTTTCCATTCGCTCAATGTTTGCTGGACGAAAAAGGGCGAGGTCTCGAAATCGATATTCGGATTCAGAATTTCGGAGTGCAAGGACGGCACGAGCTCCTTGTGCTTCATCTGCATCAATACCTTTGTCACACCGGCGATCCCCGCCGCACTCTCGCAATGCCCGATATTGGACTTTGCCGAACCGATAGCGCAGAACTGGGTCTCCCGGGTATGAGCCTGGAAGGCCTTGTTCAAACCCGCGATTTCGATCGGATCGCCCAAAGAAGTGCCCGTGCCGTGCGCCTCGATGTAACTTATCGTCCGCGGATCTATGGCAACCTCCTGGAAGATACGCCCGATCACGCTAGCCTGAGCATTGGGATTGGGCACCGAGTAACCATTGGTCTTTCCACCATGGTTGATCGCCGTTGCCTTGATCACACCATAGATGTGGTCCCCATCCGCCTCGGCCTTCTCTCTCGGCTTTAGCAGTAGGGCGCCGACGCCTTCGCCGGGAACGTAACCGTCGCCACCCTGACCAAAACTCTCACAGCGCCCCTTGCTGGAGATGAAACTGCCTTGCCCCAAGATCAGATATTTGTTGGGATGAACGGAGACGTTGACCCCGCCAGCAACAGCCAACTCACAATCACCGTATTGCAGACTCTGACACGCCAAGTGAATGGCGGTGAGCGAAGATGAACACATGGTGTCTACAGCCATACTCGGGCCGTGGAAATTGCAAAAATAGGAGACACGATTCGCTATCGAGGAGGGATTTCCCGAGAGTGCAATCGGGCGGCCCTGGATGGTCTCTTGCGCCCCGTACAACTGATACTCTTCATACATCACCCCGACATAGACTCCGACATTCCCACCCAGGCCGAAACGCTGGTTACGACCCAACGCTTCTCGCGTATACCCCGCATCCTCCAAGACCTCGTAGACGCACTGCATGAACAGACGCTCTTGCGGATCCAAATACTCCGCCTCCCGCGGCGAGATATTGAAGAACAAGGGGTCGAACCGATCCACGCCATCGAGAAAGCCGCCCCATTTGCCATAGGTCTTCCCCGCTTTGTTCTTTTCCGCATCGAAGTACAGACTGTGGTCCCAACGATCGGCGGGGATTTCAGTGATGGCGTCCTTACCACTGCGCAGGTTCTCCCAAAACGCCTGCACATTGGCGGCCTGAGGGTAGCGCCCGGCAAGTCCGATAATGGCGATATCCAGCTCCCTCTGGTTCTTAGGCCCCACAGACGCGGCACTCAGCGCCCTCGCACGCGGGCGACGCCTACCCGCTGGGTGCTTTACCGACGCTACCGTTGCAGTGGGGCGGTTGGGTAGCGATACGGTATATTGCTCACCGTTAGCGATACCCAGGACGTCATTCAACTGCTCAGGGTAGGTAGTGAGGAAATAATCGGTCAGCTCCCGGATGTCCTGGTATTCAAAAAACAGTGTCTTGGGCAGTGAACCGAATATCTTTTCCAATTGATTAGTGAGCTGCATCACCATGATCGAATCAATACCATACTTTTCCATGGGTGCGTCCGCCTCGATACGATGGGCGGGCAAACCGATCACTGATGACAACAGCTTTTTGAAATAGCCAATCGCCTTGTCTCGCGGCAATGAGGGGGTAATGGGGGTGGAAATCGTCTCGTCCAGCTCGGGGATACCGTTCACCGCAATGGGTGGCTCGACCGGAGTCATCGATGGGGCGTCCGCCAATCCACGCGTACTTTTGAACACGTCGGCGCATTCCTCGATGATATTGTACGCAAGCTCATCAATGCATGAGCAGTCAATGAGCAGGGCAGCATCGATTTCAATACCATATTTTTGACTGATGCGCTCTGCGAACTCGGCACTGGACAGAGGATCGAATCCGCACTCGGCGAGCTCCGCACCGGTGTCCACATCCTGCTCGGCAACATTGAGCAGTTCGGCTGTCGTGCTTACTAAGAACGCCCGCAGCTCATGCACGGTATCGCCACCATTGGAGTATCGGGCAGCCAGCCGGCTTAATCGCCGAGCGGCCTCCTCACGGCTGATGCTCTGTTCTCTAATCTGCTGATGGAGGTGCTGTATCGGATTATCCATTCCTGTTCCCTTCTGGTGCTAGCCGGCATTTCTCACCAAGATTTTGATTTTTGAGGCAACCTGCTCGGCCTGGTTATTCCAAAAACCAGAAGTCGTGCAGGGTTCCACTGTTAACAGAGCTAAAGATGGAAATAGGCCAGACTGTCCAATGAATGCCCTATCGTAAGAGTTACTAACCTTTTCAGTTTTCATAAGTTTTCCTGTTAGCACTGCCCGCCTGGTGAGAAATGCGGGCTAGGCCATGAGTATTTCGGTAAGCTGCTCTTCGGATACCTCGCCATTGGCGATGCGCTCCGACAGAGTTAAAAAGAACCTTTCGTCGAACGGCTGGCTCTGCCGGGTTCGCAACGGTAAATCGGGCGATTCCGGCCAGGCCCCGTCCATCGCCATGACACGTCTGATTTTTGCCACGTCACCGGCAAGCACCACGACCTGTTCCCCTCCCACGGCCAGGGCCTGGTAGAACGCTAGGATTCCCGACGCCGTCGGCAGGGCCACCAGGCCCAGGCTCTGCAATTTCACCGCTACCAACTCGGGGTCGATGTGCATGCCACCCGCGTGCCACAACGGCCAGCCAATGGACAGACTCCGGCCCCGCCGCTCCCCAGCAGCCGCCAAGTCGTTTCGATACCCTGCGTAGTAGTCTATGAAGGCATTCGCCGCTGCATAGTCGGCCTGCCCGACATTGCCCAGTGCGCCTGCCAGGGAGGAGAAGCCAATGAAAAAGTCCAAGTCCATCTCGCGGCTGGCCTGATCCAAATTCACCATCCCCACCACTTTCGGCGCCAGCACCTGCTTCAGCTCTGCATCCTCTTTATTCAACAGGAAGTTGTCACGGCTGACACCGGCCGCGTGGATAATGCCGTCCACCCTGCCGAAGTCGCTGCGGATCTCCTTAAACAGGGCGGCCACAGCCTCACCGTTTGCGACATCCACCTGCCGGTATGTCACCCCTGCGCCCAGGGCGTCCACCCGAGCTTGGCGCTCCTCATTCAAGACGGAACGTCCCGTCAGTATCAGGCGGGCATCCGGCGCCTGTTCGACAATCTCTTGCGCAAACAGCAGACCAAGGCCGCCAGCACCACCGCTAATGAGGTAAACACCAGCAGACTTCCAAGGCGGCTCAACGCTCAACAGGGCCACCTCCATTTCGCGCCAACCACTCAACCAACGCTGCCCCTCGGCGTAGCGGATGTGACCGTCCCGCGGATGGGCGCTGTCCGAACGCACTCTCGCCGCCAGCGTTTCGACCGACTCGCGCGGCGGGGTTTCGATAAATTGTCCGTGAATCCGGGGCTCTTCCAGTGTCGCGGTCTTTAACAAACCCTCCAGTCCCGAGAGCAGCCGATCCTCACCCGCATTAGGCACCACAACCTGCACCAGCACCGCTTCCTTGGATCTGTCTTGCAGCAACTGCCGCACAAGCCCGAGCAACTGCACGCTGAACTGCGTATAGCGGCTCGGGATATCATCTCCTAACCGATCCAGGGTTATGCAACGAGCGCCCGGACAGCGTGCCTCAATCTCCTCGCCGGATATCGCATCCATGCCCGCGAGCACGACGAGGTGATGACCATCGAAGGTAGCTTGATTCTCGCTGAAGGTCTCTGCGGTACGCCACTGGGGTTCGAACAACAGGGTGGCAGCCGTTGCCTCGAGGCTTGTGTCCACTTCACTGTCCACTCGCCGCGAGGTCAAACCCCGTATTCGTACACACACGCGCCCATGTTCATCGCTCAAATCAATATCCAGCTTGCGCACCTCCTCGGTCCTGCCACTGGCGCTGGGGCGCACATACGCCCATTGATTCGGCACCATGGCCTGGAACACCTCCAAGGAGTCCATGGCAAACGGGATAGAGGTCGGCTGGCGGCGGCCGCTAACAGTAAAGCCCACCAATGACTGCAGGGCCGCGTCCATCAAGCTTGGGTGGAGTTGATAGGTTGTCAGCGTACCGGCAAGCTGCGCCGGCAGCGCCAGTTTCGCTAGCACCTCACCCTCACCCACGTAGACCTCCCGCAGACCACGGTGAGCCGGACCGTAGTCCACCCCCATCGCCGCAAACCGCTCGTAACAGGACTCGCCCGTCAGTCTGTCCACACAGCAGGCCGAGCGTAACCCCTGCAGGTCAAGGCGTGGAGCTTCAGCTGTGTTGCCAAGCATCGCAACACCCTGGCTGTGCACCACCGGTGCTTCGGCGTCACCGTCCGCCTCGCTGTAGATCTCGTAGCCGATCTCCCCGCTCTCTACCTCAAACACACCGACATGCACCCGCACCGGCGTATCGCCTGCTACCACCGGCCGCGCCCAGACAACATTCTTAAGCAAAATGCCACGCTCGGCGCCACTCGCCCGCGCCACTGCCTCGCGCGCCATTTCAAGATAAGCCACGCCCGGCAGAAGGCTTTGGCCGTTCACGCGATGGTCCGCCAGGAAGAATTCTTTACCGGTGAAGGTCGAGCTGTAGCGCTGCTCCCACAGTTCCGAGGTGTTCTCCTGCAACAGTGGATGCAGGGACGCCGTTGCGCCACCAGCTTCCACTGCCTGCCTTTCCACCGAACCGAACCAGTAGCGTTCTTTGGCAAACGGATAGGTCGGCAGGCTGATGCGCCGCGGTTTGACTTCGTTGTAAAGGCTGTCCCAGTTAAAGGCCAGGCCCTGCACCCACAGTTCGAGCAATCGGGTGTATTTCTTCCGCCGCAGCCACTTCTCGATGGCCTCGCGCAGTTCCTCATCGGCCGTGAACATACTCAGCTTGTCCTGTGCGCGCGTGACCTGACCACGGTAGAGTTCGGCGATGTCGCTACACCCTTCAACATACGCTTGCAGTTTTTCCCGCAATGCTGCGCGCGTGCCTGCTGTCAGGGCCAGACGCCATTCCATCGCCTCACGACCCACTTGCAGCGTGTAGGCGATGTCCGCCAGTGAGGATGCATCGAGAGCGCCAGAGGAGAGCGCTTCCAGCAGCCGCTCAGCCTGTTGGCGTAGCTGACCTTCACCCTTCGCCGACAACAGGATAACGGCGGGGGTCTGTTCATCGCATACCGGCGAAACGCGCTCCGGCTGCGCAGACTGGTACTCCTCAATGATCAGGTGGGCGTTTGAACCGCCTGCTCCAAAGGAGGAGATCCCAGCAACACGCGGGTATTCCCGCGACTCACCATCTCGGTCAAACACAGGGCGACGCCATTCGCTCAACTCCCGCTGCACCGTGAAGGGGCTCTTGTCGAAGTTAATATTGGGATTCAGCTCACCGGCATGCAGGCTGGGTGCGAGCTGCCCATGCGCCATTTGCAGCAGTATCTTGGTTAGACCCGCAATACCCGCAGCGGCCTCTAGGTGGCCTATATTGGATTTCACCGAACCGATGGCGCAAAACCGGTTTTCTTGTGTCTCCTTGCGAAAGGCCTGATTGAGACCGGTAATTTCGATAGGATCGCCCAGCTCCGTTCCCGTGCCGTGGGCCTCGATATAACTTACCTCACGCGCGTTCACACCGGCCCTGTCCAGCGCCTCGCGTATCAACTCGCCCTGCGCCACCGGGTTGGGGACCGTGTAGCCGTTGGTTTTGCCACCGTGATTGATGCTTGTGGAGCGAATTAAGGCATAGATGTGATCGTCGTCCTCTACGGCCTTGGATAAGCGCTTCAGCAACACTGTACCGACCCCCTCGCCGGGTACGAAGCCATTACCGCCTTGAGCAAAGCTCTTACAGCGCCCATCCACCGACAACATCTGTTTCGCGCAGAGACCAACGTAGCTCGTGGGATGGAGATAGAGGTTGACGCCACCCGCGATCG
>JARRQD010000174.1:0-23023 GCA_037382205.1 Candidatus Thiodiazotropha sp. | reverse complement strand
GCTGCGAAGAAAGAGGAGGGCCCTGCGCTCCCTCGCCCGCCATCTGGATCGAAGCATTGAGGATCTCCGGAGGGGGAGAGGAGAACCGGGATTTTCCATTGCTGACGCAAAGAGAGAGGACCGTGACACGATGGCGGCCGCAGCAACCTTTGCCTGGGAGTTGGCCGCATAGGCCGATTTCGGCATCTTGGCGGCACTGGAGGCATCGCCCAGTATGTAGACATTTTTATGTTTGCTGGATTCGAAGGTCAGTTTGTCGACTGGGCACCAGTCACCCTCCGTCAGATCGGAGGCAAAGGCGACCTTACCTGCCTTCTGCGGCGGGATAATATTGATCACATCACCCTGGAATTCCTCTATCTCTGCCTGCAGGGTCATGGTGGAGGGGTCGAGCTCCTCTACTGAACAGCCCCTGCTTGGAGAACTTATCCTTGGGATCTAGGATCAGGATCTTCGCTTTGGGCTTATGGTGTTTGCAGTACATGGCAATTTGTGCGGCACGCTCATAGGGGCCAGGAGGGCACTTGTAGGGATTGGGCGGCGCCACGATGATCACCTTGCCGCCTTCCGGCATGGCGCGAATCTGATTGCGTAGGGTGATGGTCTGCGGCCCGGCGAACCAGGCGTGAGGCACCTTCTCTTTGGCAATCTGCGCATCATATCCTTCAATCGCATCCCACTTGAAATCCACCCCTGGGGAGACGATGCAGGCATCGTAGGCGAATTTTTCTCCGCCCTGGGTGACCACCTGTTTCTTGTCTGCTTCGATGGCCTCTACCCGGTCTATCACCATTTTTACCCCATGGCGTTTCAATCCTTCATAGTCAAAGGTGATCGACTCCAGGGTGCGGTCACCACTGAGTACCTCGTTACTCATGAAGCAGGATTGATAGACCTTCTTGGGCTCAATCAGGGTGACCTCAATCTGCGGATGCAGCTTGCGCAGATATTTGGCGGCGGTGCATCCACCGACACCGCCGCCAACCACCACCACTTTGGGATTGGCCGCCAATGCGAGTTGAGGAAAGCCAAGGGATGCCCCCGCGAGGGTGGCGAATCGAATGAAATCTCGACGGTTAATCTCTGTCATGCTCTTTTCCTGTCCCGGGAATCAGTGTTGGCTACCGTAGTAGTTAATCAAAGCCGGTATGGCTTGTTTACCTTCGGCCTTGATGGCGGCATCGACTTTACGCTTCATCTTCCTCGGGTATTCCCGGCGTCCATCGATGAAATCATCCATGGTGTTGTGGAGATAGGGCATCCACTGACCGGCCAGGGTGCCCGCATCACCAGGCTTGCCCCCATCTTCATGGCACTTTTCACAATACTTGTCGTGCAGTTCGGCACCGAGTTTGGCCAGCTCTGCATCGTGTTTTTGTGGCGCTACGCGTAATGGCTGCTTAGCGAAAAACCAGGCCATGCTCTTGATCTGCTCTTCGTTATAACCTTTAGCGATACGGTTCATGATGGTGGAGTTGCGCTCATCGAACTTATAACCCTGCATGGCATCAATGAACACCTCAGGATCCATCCCGGCAATGGAGGGACTGGAGGGCCCCACGCTGGAGCCGTCGGTGCCGTGACAGCCAGCACAGGTGAATGCCAATGCCTGTCCGGTGGGGTCCGCTGAAGCGGATGCTGGAAACAGTACTGCGAGTCCCAGAAGGAGATAGGGCATTTTCTTTTTCATGATTTTCTCTCTCTGCATGTTCCCTGCCTATCAGCTTGGTGAGGTCATCAGACCGACCAGTACCAAGGTGAGTAATCCCAGGCCTGCCATAATCAGCACCGTGGTGATGAAAGAGGCGGCCAGGTCGGCACGCCGCGAAGGCCTTCTGATCAGGTAGTTGTTGATCTCACCGGTGGCGGCCAGACGCTCGTACTCTTCACGATGGTCGTGGCGGAACTCCTCGAACGGAATGGCGCCGGTGAAGATGGTGGTACTCATCGGGAAGCGCTCAGGCCGGAAATGCACGTTAAAGAAATGTACCGAGTTGAGGAAGATCGCCGCCAGCAGCGCCTCTTCAGCATGTACCAGGGTGGCGATGTTGAACATCCAGCCCGGCAGTATGAGTGCGGTCTTCTCTGGTGCGAAGAGCATGATACCGGATGTGCCAATTACCGCAGCGCCCCAGAAGGGTGCCCAGTAGTCGAACTTCTGCCAATAGGTCCAGTGGGAGAATTCTGGGCGTTCGCCCTTACCAAGGAACCATCTGAACATCCCCTTCAGGTCACGCCAGTCTTTCATATTCGGCACCATGGAAGTGCTGCCGAACCATTCGAAATCCTTACCCTTGCGTAGGATGTTGGTCACTGCGATAGCCAGATGGCTCAGGAAGATACCCAGCCAGATCACCGCCGCCGTGCGGTGGATGATGCCTTCCATCTCTGTCCCACCGAGCAATACCACCACCGCTTTGGCCCAACTGGTATGGGCGAACAGCAGGGTGGTGCCGGTTAGGATCAGGGTCATGGTGGAGATGGCAAACAAGCCATGAATCCAGCGCCAGACGACTGGAAATCGGCGGAAATAGACCACATCCGGCTTATCCAGATCTTCGATGAAGCCTTTGCCCTGGATACGGTCCATTACCTCACGGTAGAGCCATAACAGTACGTGTACCCAGAAGAAGGCCATCACCGCGAAGATCAGCGCCTGCATGAAACGCTTGAAGAACCATAGGCCGGGGTAGTTCTCCCGGTCGTCTGCGTCACCATGGGGCCAGAAGGTGAGGAAGTTCTCGTTGGCATCTTCGTGGCAGACTCGGCAGTTCTCCAAGCGGTTGTTGGCGTGAATCTCCGAGGTGGGATCGTCTTCGCCTTTGATTGTGTGGCTGCCGTGGCAGTCATGACATTTGGCGGTATTGGTGTAACCGAGACGGTGCACCTGACCGTGGTAGGAGTCGAAGTAGGTGCGCTGTGCCTCTTCGTGACAGTCACCGCAATTCTTGGTGATCGCCAGTTTCGCTTTATCGGTCTCCGGATTGTCGATCTCGTGGGTGGTGTGACAGTCGGAGCAGACGGCCGAATCGCTGTCTCCCTTCTCCAATACAGCGATGCCATGGTTGGAAGTGCGATAGTCCTCCAGCTCTTTCTCATGGCATCGGCCGCAGACTTCTGGATTCTTCAGCCGTTTTTCCGCTCGTTGAATACTGCCAAGCTCACCCACATTGTGCGCTTCGTGGCAGTCGTAGCAGGTGGCGTTGGTGCGGGATTGATCGAGGGAGTTGGGTTGGGCGTGAATCGACTGCATATAGCTGTCGATCGACTCATTGACGATTTCGAGACGCTCATGTTTACCGTCCGGATCGTCTTTGAACTCTTCCCAGGTCTCCCGATGGCAATCGAGGCAACCGACGATGACCGCCGGTGCTTTACGGTGAGGCACCTGATCGATGGTGATATGACAGCTGTTACAGTGCAGATCACCATGCACGCTCTCTTCTATCTGCTTGCTGTGTACGAAGATTTTGACTTCGCTGCCATCGTCGCGAACATCGGTCTTTTGCTGTTCATCGCCGTGACAGGTCAGGCAGCGCTCATTGGGGATGATGCGTTCGCCGGTAGCCTGATCATACCCTTCTGGCGGGGTTTCACCGAGGATACTTATGGCTGGCTCTGTGGCGCCGTGAACCGACTGTAGTGCCAGCAGCATGAAGAGTGGGCGAGAATGATTCTAATTAGTTGAAGGCATTCAACCTATTCCACCCAGGGAACCTTTAACCAGACATTTACAGCATGCCTGAGCTTAATAATTCACAAAGAATAACAATGCGGTTGACGATTATCAATGCATTTTGTGTTGTTGTTTTTGAAGTATCTATCAGGTTTGTCATCAGTATAGATCTGTTGCGCTGCAGCATTATGGTGGCTTCATATCACCCTAATTGCTTGTCTTACTAACTATACCCCCCCTTCAGACAAGTAATAATATTTCGTTTTGTCGCCTTCTCTGGATCGCAATCCGATCCTTGGCCTGTTTCCTGTTAATCAACTGTTGCAACGCCTGTCTGCACTGTGCGATCTTTCAGGTATCGCAATCGATGCCTCGCTGATGATTCCAAACCAGCAGGGGCAACGTCGTTGCGAGAAAGCCCTCTCTAGTGTGGCGTTGTCGCGACACCTGGTCAGGCAGGGTTTTCAACACCTTGGCCGGAAAAAATGGCAGATAGAGTGTTATCCCCACCCGGCAATGATTGAGATGTTTCGGCTTGACAGAAGATTGTCCTACAAGAAAGGTCTGGTGGCGGAGGGGCGTGCCGGTCAAAAACAGTTGGCTGATCCAATCACCTATTCAGTAATTTGTCACAAATCAGTCGTGTGATAGATCACTTCAGGAATTATTTAAACGGCTACCATTTAATTAACTCGCTGAGAAATGATGGCTTTCAGTCAGATTTCTACTGGAATCGATATGAAGTCAAACAGCTTGGATTAAAACGAAAGCGGAGGGCGTGAGATGTTAACTGAAAACAAATTGCAGGTGGATAGGGCGTATGGCGAATCGAAGCCTAGGGGTATTCGAAACTTGCCCAATCAGGCTTCAGTGCGTGAGCTGGAAGTGATGGCTGTGCGTCTACGGGATGCCGGTGACGAGAAGGGGGCGGATTACCTTGAGCGCCAGGCTTTGGCGCTTCTGGATCGAAAGATCTGTCGAAAGGCATTATTGGCCAGGTACCCCGAGAACACCATGTATCGGATTTAATGAGTGCCTTTTACCAAAAATAATTGTTGGCATAGAAAAGTAAAAGTCGATGTTTGCATGGATCAAAATGGAGATTACGGTTGAGCTACGATCTGTTACCGATGTCAGTTTCAGTATGATTGAAAGTAGATGTTTGTCATTGGTTTGAGAATTTGATTCAGGTGGATAAATGGAATCCTAGAGTGAATGGTACTTACTTAAGCCGAGAACCACCGTCATTCCGGCGAATGCCGGAATCCAGGAGGAGATGGCATCTGCCGTCAACGAGCACTACCATCTGGAATTGGCATTTGTGAATCTTAGGTATTCGTTCACATGGGTAAACTGCATAACATTCGCATGTTTTCCAGGTATCGGTATGGCTAAGAGAGTCTGCGCTCATAATCCTCATAGTTGAATGTTCTGATGATTTCGATGTTGCCCTGCTCATGTCGTATTGCGATGGATGGGTGCGCTACGCCATTGAACTGCGTGGTTTTCACCATGGTGTAGTGAATCATGTCCTCGAAGATTACTCGATCGCCCAACTGTAGTGGGTGGTCAAAGGCGTAGTCTCCGATGACGTCTCCTGCAAGACAGGTTGGGCCGGTGAGTCGATAGGTGTATCGCTGGCTATTCGGCTTGCCGGCATTGCGCACTTCGGCTCGATAGGGCATCTCCAATACATCGGGCATATGGGCAGTTGCTGATACATCGAGCAGCGCTATGGCGACCCCATCCCGCTCGATCAGGTCGAGTACTGTCGAGACCAATGGGCCACTATCCCAGGCAATGGCTGAACCCGGTTCCAGTATAATGTCCAGATGTGGGTGTCTTTGTTTAAAGCCTTTCAATGTCTCGATCAACGCGGCGACATCGTAGCCCTGGCGGGTCATCAGATGACCACCGCCCAGATTGCACCATTTCAGGTTGGTAAGCCAGTGACCAAACTTCTCTTCAACCGTCTGGATCAGTCTTGAGGTTGCGTCGGCGTCCGATTCGCAGAGGGCGTGTACGTGAAGGCCCTCGATACCCGCAGGGATACCGGCTGCAGCCTCTTCAGCAGAGATCCCCAGTCTGGACTGGCTATGGCAGGGATTGTAGAGATCCGTTGTCACCTCATTGATGCCGGGGTTGACCCGCAAGCCACAGGATTTTCCCGCAGCAAGCGCCTGATCACCAAATCGTTGCCATTGGGAGAGGGAGTTGAAACTGATCCGTTCGGCCAGCGGCAGCAGTACCGGAAACTCCTCCACCGTGTAGGCCGGGGCATAGAGATGAACATGACCGCCGAAGTGGGTTTTGGCTAAGCGCGCCTCATTGTAGGAGCTGGCTGAACAGCCGGACAGATACTCCCTCACCATGGGAAAGGCTGACCACATGGCAAAGCCTTTCAGCGCCAGAATGATGTTGCAACCTGACTGCTGTTGTACTTGCTCGATCAGCTGAAGGTTCTGCCGAAGTTTTGTTGCAGCGAGTCGATATCGATGTCACACGCCTGATCCTGCCAGGGCAGGCCATATCGGTTGAGATCCGCCATAAATGGATCCGGATCGTACTGCTCCATATTCCATACACCCGGTTTACGCCATTTTCCTTCAAGGATCATCTTGGCACCAATCATGGCCGGCACACCTGTGGTATAGGAGACACCCTGAGCCTGGGTCTCCCGGTAGCAGGCCTGGTGATCACAGACATTGTAGATGTAGCGACTGACTGGTTGTCCGGCCTTCTCACCTTTGATGATACAACCGATGTTGGTTTTACCTTTGGTGCGGGGGCCGAGGGTCGCTGGATCAGGCAGCAACGCCTTGAGAAATTGTAAGGGTACGATCTGCTGGCCCTGAAACTCAATTGGCTGAATCCCGTCGAGCCCCAGATTCTGAATCACTTCGAGGTGTTTCAGATAACTCTCTCCGAAGGTCATCCAGAAACGCATTCGTTGAACCGGAATATGTTTGGTCAGGGATTCCATCTCTTCATGGTAAAGCAAGAACATCTTGCGCGGACCGATCTGCGGAAAGTCGAACACCCGGGAGAATTCCATCGGTTTGGTTTCGATCCATTGGCCGTTTTCATAGAAGCGGCCGTTGGCGGTGACCTCCCGAATGTTAATTTCCGGATTGAAATTGGTGGCAAATGGGTAACCGTGATCACCGGCATTGCAATCGAGGATATCGACTTGTTGAATTTTGTCAAAATGGTGTTTCAGTGCATAGCTGGTGAATACATTGGTGACCCCAGGATCGAAGCCTGAACCGAGCAGAGCGGTTAAACCGGCCGCCTGGAATCTCTCCTGATAGGCCCACTGCCATTTGTATTCGAATTTGGCTTCGTCCGGTGGCTCATAATTCGCCGTATCGAGGTAGTGCACACCGCACTCAAGACAAGCATCCATTATGGTTAGATCCTGATAGGGCAGGGCGACATTGATCACCAGTTCAGGTTGAATTCGCTTCAACAGTTCCACCAGTTCAGGTACTTTGTCCGCATCCACCTGGGCAGTTTGGATCGTGGTGGATGCAATCTCACTGGCAATCTGATCGCATTTCGCCAGGGTTCTACTGGCCAACCAGATTTCACTGAAAACCTCAGGAATCTGGGCACACTTATGGGTAACGACTCGGCCGACACCTCCGGCCCCGATGATCAATACTCGACTCATGGTTTATCTTCTCGGGCAGACAATGGAAATATGCGCGGATTTTAGTCCCAGAATGTGGCTTTTGTCTTCTGCTTTTTTACCCTGAAGGGCCTCGATTAATTCTCAATGAATCTAAGGCACCCGCCTGAACATCCACCAAGCGAGCCCCATAAAAAGTAGCAGTGGCAGGGCGGTGGCAAGCAGTGCATTAAATGAATAGACCACCGCCATGTAGGAGAAGGCCCTGTTGAGCAGATAGAAAACAATCCCGAGCATCGCGCCGACAAAGACTCTCTGGCCCACACTGACACTGCGCAGCGAGCCGAACACAAACGGGATGCTCAGCAACAGCATCACTAAGGTAACCAGAGGAGCAGCGAGTTTCCCCCAGAAGGCCACCTCATAACTGACTGATGCCTGACCATTGTTGCGTAGATAGGCCACGTAGCGCCATAAATCCCAGGCGGCCAGCATATGGGGTTTCACGGTCAGGACATCCAAGGATGCGGGCTCTAGTTGGGTCTGCCAGGTTAAGGATTCTGTTTGGCTGACCTGAATCCGCTCATCACTGAAACGACTGATCGAAACCCCATGCAAGACCCATCCGGTGGATTCATAGCTGGCCCGTTGCGCGTTGATGGCCCGAAGCAGTCGGGAAGCCCCGTCGTACTCATAGAGAGAGACATCGGCCAGTTGCGCATCGGGGAGTACCTGACGGATATTGATGAAGGTATTGTCATCCCGAGACCAGAAACCGTAGCGGGTTTTTAGACTGATCTGATCAGAGAGCGCTTCCATCTTCATGCGCTGAGCCTGTTGCTCTGTGAGCGGTGCCAGATACTCACCAACCCAGATCACGGTGAGCAAAATCAACAATCCCGCCTTCAATACCGAAAATACGATTCTGGCGATCGAGATGCCTGCTGCACGCATGGCCATTAACTCTGAATTACTCGCCAACACGCCCAGACCGATCAGGCTGCCGAGCAGGGTAGCTACCGGGAATAGCTCATAGGTGTATCTGGGTAATCCTAACAACACATAGCTGTAGGCCATGCCAGTGGTATAGCCTCGCTCCACATCCTCCAGCTCTGCCAACACTTCGAAAAAGCCGATCAGCACCAGCAGCAGTAACAACACAGAAATCACTCCGGTGAGTACTGAGCGTCCTATATAACGATCCAGGGTGGTGATCATGCGTTTTGTCCCTTCAGCTGACGCCTGAGGCGACGAAACAGTGGCCTATCCGGCAGTAGCATCAGCAATCCGCTAACAGCCAGCAGCAGATGAACCCACCAGATACCCAGCCACTCTGGGGTGCGGGCGTTGATCATCCAGTTATCCGCAGCGCCCTGTAGGCTAAGGTAGACGGTGTAGAGTACAAAGGCGAATACCAGCCGACCAAACGGGCCCTGTCTCGGCAGGGTTCGGCTCAAAGGTAGGCTCAACAGGGCAAATACCAGCAGAGCCAAAACCTGGGAGAGGCGGACCTGAAATTCAGCCCGATCCTTGATCGAATCCGAATGCAGCAGGTCGTAGCTGGAGAGGGTTCGCCGGGTCACCTTGGCCTCGCCGCCGGATGAGGCTTTGATCAATAAGGCATACTCATCAAACTCACTGACCTGGTAATCGGCTTGTCCTGGGATACCGGCATAGCGCAGCCCATCCTCCAGCACCAGATAGCGGTCGCCGTTTTCATTGTCGAAGCGTTGATAACCCCGCTTTGCGCTCACCAGGGTCAACGTTCCCTCCTTGCGCTGCTGGACAAACACCTTCTGCATGCGCCGCTCATCTTTGTCCAGTGACTCCACATAGAGCACCAGGTCTCCCTGGCTGTATTCGTTGAAATGACCGGCGCTGATGCCGGCCAACTCCATCGCCTGGCCCTGCTGACTGCTCAGCAGCTCGGCGCTCAAACGACCGGCCCAAGGGGTCACATAGAGCGAGAGCCAGCCAGTGATCAAGGCCACCGGGATGACCACCAGGACCATCGAGCGGTAGATTCGCATGCCACCGATGCCACAGGATTCCAAGGCGACCATCTCGCTATCCTGATACATTCTGCCTACCACATAGAGTACGGCAAAGAAGAAAGCGGGGGGGATCAGACGGGAGGAATAGACCACCATCTGCAGCGCCAGAGCCTGGGCTAGCAACTCTGCATGCAGCTCACCGGTCGCCACCTCCTTGAGCAGCTTGATGAAGCTGTTACTGGCGAGGATCAGGGTCAACACCAGAAGGATTGCCAACATGGCCTTCAATACTTCTCGCAGTAGATAACGATCAATCAGGGTTATCAAAGTGGCTTCTCGGCGGTATTGTCTATTACAGAAATCATCAAAAACAATCTACGTCGTGTTGTCGTAAATCCTTGCAAATCACGTTTAAGTCGGCAAATCGAAACCTATTTGGCTGGATAATAATATATGAAACCCTAGTGTGGTGTCCTATACAAATCATACATTTAGACGAGGAGTATCATGAGTTGGCGCTTAAATCGCTTAGCTCGCCCTGCGGGAAGCCACTCAAGCCACGATTGCGGCGTTGCCGCCCTTGGAAAGGGCACAGCCATTCCCGGCGGGCTGCGCCTTGCACTCGCGGCTTGAGTGGCTTTCTAAATGCACGCTTTATATAGGACACTACACTAGCTGTGTAGAAACTTTCCGGCGCTTTTCTATCCCTTGGATTTACAGGTTGTCGGCTTCTCTAACCTCACATAATATGTGTCACAATTACCGAGAACCGACAAGAAGAGGCCTTAGACTTCATGGAATACAGCATTAAATCTGGTGACCTTACCAGGCAACGTACCGCCTGTCTGATTCTGGGGGTGTTTGCCAAACGACAACTCTCCCCAACGGCGCAGCTGGTGGACAAAGCCAGTAAAGGATTTCTCAAAGAGATCCTCAAGCGGGGGGATATGAATGGTGAAAGCGGTCAACAGCTGATGCTCTATGATGTACCGGGGATCCAGGCTGAACGGGTTCTACTGCTTGGGCTGGGTAAGGGATCCGAGCTGAACCGCAAGCGCTACATGAAGGCGCTCTCGGCGTCTATTGAAAGTCTCAACGAGGGGCATGCCATCGAAGCTATCTGGGGGCTGTGTGATCTGACGGTCAGCAATATTCCCGAGATGGCCCTGGTACGTGAAACCGTGCTGCAGTCGGAGGATAGTCTCTATCAGTTCTCAGAAACTAAAAGTCGTGTCAAAAAGCCTCAACGGCCACTTAAACGCCTCGCCATTTGGCTGAGCGACAGACGTCACCTGAAGTCTGCACAGAAAGGGCTGCAACAGGGACAAGCGATTGGCAAAGGCATCAAACTGACCAAGGATCTAGGCAATCTGCCTGGCAATCACTGCACCCCCAGCTACCTGGCTGAGCAGGCGAAAAAGTTGGGCCGCTCCCATGACAAGCTGAAGGTTCAGGTACTGGAAGAGAAACAGATGGAGAAGCTCGGTATGGGCGCGCTGCTCTCTGTCTCCCGGGGCAGCCGACAGCCAGCCAAGCTGATCATCATGAACTATCAAGGGGGCAAGACGGATGCCAAACCGGTGGTTTTGGTCGGCAAGGGGCTCACCTTTGATGCCGGGGGAATCTCACTCAAACCGTCGGCCGCCATGGATGAGATGAAATATGACATGTGTGGCGGTGCATCCGTTTTCGGCACCATGATGGCCTGTATCGAGATGGATCTGCCGATCAATCTGGTCGGTGTCGTTCCCAGCTCAGAAAATCTGCCGGACGGGGATGCCAATAAACCGGGTGATGTGGTCACCAGTATGTCTGGGCAGACCATCGAAGTGCTCAACACAGATGCGGAAGGACGGCTGATACTCTGCGATGCCCTAACCTACAGTGAGCGCTTCAATCCGGCTACCGTCATCGACATTGCTACCTTGACAGGAGCCTGTATCGTTGCTCTGGGCGACCAGGCTTCCGGTCTGATGGCAAACAATGAGGCGCTGGCGGATGAATTGTTGGATGCGGGCTCCGCCTGTGGAGATCGGGCCTGGCAACTGCCACTCTGGGATGACTACCAGGAGCAGCTCGACAGCAACTTTGCCGACATGGCCAATATCGGCGGTAAAGGCGCTGGAACCATTACTGCCGCCTGTTTTCTCTCCCGTTACGCGAAAAAGTTCAAGTGGGCCCATCTGGATATTGCCGGCACAGCCTGGCGTACGGGTGCGGCGAAAGGGGCAACTGGTCGTCCTGTCCCACTGCTGACCCAATTCCTGATGGGGCGGTGTGGACTATGAGGTCTGGGCTGATCTCGGCGTTTAGGTTTCACCGGTATACTGGATAGCATCGATGACGCAGATCGACTTTTATGTGCTCAACGAAGGCGCCAGTGGTAACCGTTTTTCACTGTCTTGCCGATTGTGTGAGAAGATCTATCATCAGGGGCGGCGTATTCTCATCCACACGGACAATGAGGATGAGACCAGGCATATGGATCGTCTGCTCTGGACCTTTCGTCAGGGAAGTTTCGTCCCCCATGGGATTGCCGAGCGCTGCGACCACAAGCTCACGCCGGTGATCATTACTCATCAGCAGGATGCTGGAGATGAGCAGGATGTATTGATTAATTTAGCTCGCGAGGTGCCGAACTTTTTTAGTCGGTTCGAGCGGGTTGCTGAAATGATCGACCAGGAGGCCCCAGTGGTGACGGCGCTATCCATTGTACAAACACGATATCAAGTAGATGAGTGACGAACAAAATAAGCTGGATGCTGAAAGTGACATTCCTCTCCTGGAAGATGTCATTCTGCCAGATGATCTGGCTTCAGAATTCCAAGCCTTCAGCAAGCCGCCAGAAGGTTCAGACGATAGTGGTATTCCTGAGTATGATGAAGTCCTGCTCGCCATGCGGGATGAGATTGCCAAGCAGCTGCAGGATGATCTCAGTCAGATGTTCTCATCGGTACTCAATCGCGCCATTGAGGAAGCGGGGGAGCGGATCACCCAAACCTTGCACGATGAATTGGATACCAGTCTTGAGCAGAAGGTTCGCTTCCTGATTGACCAACGTCTTGATCGGGAATTCGGTCCGAGAGATCAACTCGATCCTGAGCAGGATTGATTAAAAGCGGAGCTGAATCGTCAACCGATTAAGTCGAATCACTCAAAGCTATGCAAATCAGTCGCCTTGACCACCTGGTGCTTACTGTCAAAGAGATGCAAACGAGTTGCGACTTTTATACTCGGGTACTTGGGATGGAGTTGATAACGTTCGCCGGTGGCAGGAAAGCCCTCAAGTTCGGTTCGCAGAAGATCAATCTGCACCAATATCGAAAAGAGTTTGAGCCGAAGGCCGCCCGGCCAACTCCGGGTTCCGCCGATCTCTGTTTTCTGACTGAAGTGCGATTGGATGAGGTGGCTGCCCATCTCAAGCAAAACCAAATTGAAATTATTGAAGGGCCAGTTGAGCGCACTGGAGCTGAAGGGCCAATCCTCTCCATCTATCTGCGTGATCCAGATGGCAATCTGCTGGAGATTGCCAACCGTTTGTGATTCCTCATGACGGTTAGAATGACTTGATTACTCCCAAACCTCGGCAAGGGTGCTGGTGAAAGCGCCCGATTCTCATATTTTCTACACAGGTTTCAGGGGATGGGCTATCAATACACCAGATGACGATATCGAAGCTGTTGAGTTGGGTATACCGGGTTTTTCGGTAATGGGGGGTACCCATCTGTTTTCGCCGGATACAATTTCAATCAAGCCGTTACCTGATGTAGAAAATGTAAAGTTTATGGATTAGTGCCAGTGAACTGTAAGCTGTAATCCGAGGTAGTCGTTAACCAGGGGATCGAGGCGCTGCCGATAGGGGTTGTTCCACGCCATATCATCGTGCATGCCGAAACTGGGGCTTTGGTAGAAGGAGTGGAGTTCCAGTTCGCTATCGGTCCCAATCCAGCCATCCACGATGGTGTTGAGGGTGCCTAAAGGATCGGTAAGCACTAGCACGGTCTGATCCCAGAAACTGAAGCTCGATTGGCTCTTGATCTCCCGCCGGGTGTCTTCGAAATACCAGCCGACCAGAGAACCAAGGCCTGGGGTGAAGATCATGTCCTGTATCGACACGGGTTCGAACAGCGCCTCCAGTCCAAACTCATAGATTGAGGAGAGGGTAAACGAGAACCAGAAGGCGCCGGTCTCGCTTAAGCCCCGTTCTCTACCCCGGGTGTAGTAGGTCATGCCCCAGTAGGGGTGGAGGATGTAGTTGATGTACCACTTGTCAGGATCCCAGCGGGGGTGGCTGACGTTGTCCCACCATTTACTGACGGTATACTCCTCTTTCTGTTCATCGGTCCAGGCGGAGATCTCCTCTGGAAGAACATAGAGCAGACCGACAATGAAGAACTGGTAGCCGAAAAAGTACCCGGCATCCTTGCGCAGTCCCGGATAGTCAGCCGGACTGGTGTCGCCAAGTTCTCTACCGAAACCGTAAGGACGCTCTTCAGGGGGAGCACTGGTGTCGAGAATGACGTTTCCGGTCAATCCGTAGAGGCTGGGCGAGTTCAGCAACGCAGTGCGCTGCTGTTGGGTCTCATAAAACGAAACTGGACGCTCAGTAAGCCATTCGGAACCGTTTGCCAGCCCGGAAAGGAGGAGGGTAAAGATCAGGCTGATCAATTGGCCCACGGACATGGAACCCTTTCTATCTGCTTGTCTGCTTGCATTCTGCATGGATGCCAGAAATCCTTTGTTACATCCGGTAAATCTTAAATAACTTCATTGACATCAATCGCCCGGCTCGATTACGGATGCCATTGGCTAGAAGAACCAGTCCGTTTGGTTCAGCCAGTTACACTCAAAAATTGACGCCACACCAAGCCAAATGCCTAGGCGCATTGCACAGACATTGGACAGTGCCTGAGTAAACAGCTCATCGGCTCCTGGCCTGAAATCTAAAGCCTCAACTCCCGAATCTGGTTGCTCAGAGCGTTATAAGGGCACGTAGAGGGGCGTCAAACCGCGCGATTATAGCGGATTGATCGGCCTCCGCCCACCGGAAATGTGGGGTTTGGATGGTCAATTGGTTTTGCGCAGGTTTTCCAGGTTGTTCAATACCCGCTGAGCTCGTTGAATTTTCTCCCTTGCCCGTTGATCCTGGGGATCCAGGGCAAGCGCAGCCCGCCAGGTTGCCTTGGCGCTTTCGATCTCGCCATCTCGGTAGAGCCGGTCTCCGGCACTCAGCAGGTTGTCGATATAGCGCTGCAGCTGCTTGTTGACTCGGCCCAGCATCTGTTTGGCATGGCTATTCTTGGGCTCATCCTTAAGTATTTTTTGCAGGGTACGCTTGGCTTCCCGCAGCTGCCCGCCCTCCAACAGTCGGTTGGCCTCTGCCAGGCGCTTGTTGAGCTTCTCCTTCCTGCGTTTCTGCCGGGCTGTTTTCTCTTTGTTCGCCAGTACCCGCTTGCTTTTGCTCTGTTCTTTCAACAGATGGTCCATCAGGTTTTGGTCAGATTCGTCCTCCTTTAGCGATAGCGCTATGCTCAGGCAGTCCTTGGCCAACGCATTGTTACGCTTGTAGTGCCGCCAACCACAGTCTGACAGGGCGAGACGCATGCTTTGCAGTTGGGCACGGGTCTGCGCCAGCAGTTGCCGGTACTCTGGGTTGTCACTCGATTTGGTGAGTTTCTTCAGGATTGGCAATTGGTTCTTAAGCGCTGAGGTGTTGCTGATCAGCAGCTGGTCGTTCAGCTCCTCCTCAAGAATCTTCTGCTGACCGCGCAGGTTTTTCAGTTCATGGATGTAGACCTGATTCTTGTTCCTACCCACACTGGCCTGGTTGAGCAGCTGAATGGCTTCGCTATAGCGTCCTTTGGCGACCAGCTCCCTGCTGTACTCCAGGGAGTCTTCTCTCACAGGCGCAGGCGTCTCTCTGGTTTGCATCAGCTGGCATCCGCTCAGCAGTAACTGACAGATGAAGACACCCGATTTTTTGTGCCTCTGATTTTCAACTCCGGTTGTCGATGCAGCTCTACCATCTCGTTGACTCCTGGAGACTCCGCAGTGGTCTCGCTCATCATTATGCCATCTGCTGGAGCGGCGCCACAGAGCCGAGAGGCCAGATTGACACTGTCACCAACTACTGTGTACTCCATGCGGTCAGGAATGCCAATATTGCCGGCCAGCATGACACCGCTGTTGATTCCGATGCGCAGCATGATCGGCTCCTTACCCTCTTGCCGGCGCTGTTTGTTGATATGACGAACCAGGGCCTGAATCAGCCAGGCGCAACGAACCGCCTGCTGGCCATGCTGATTGTCCGCTTCCGGGACGCCAAACAGGATCATAGCACTGTCACCGATGAATTTATCCACCACGCCCCGGCATCGATGGGCCGCATCGGCAATCGCGCCAAGATAGAGGTTGAGCAGTGAGGCGACCTCATCGGCTGGTAGATCTTCCGAGAGCTGGGTAAAACCCACGATGTCACAAAAAAGTACACTGCCATCCATCTCCTGGTTGGCCAGTCGGGGTGTGGAGAGGTTGGAGAGGATCTTGTCCGCGACCACGGGTGAAACATAGCGGGAGAGGGCGTCTTCCACTTGGCGTTTTTCCAGCATGCCGGCTGACATGCGCTCAAAGTGAGCATAGACCTGGCCAATTTCGTCCTGACGATCCTCATCCCCCTGAGATATCAGCATCCCTGTTTCCGGCCGATGGCCGGCCTGGGCCAGCAGGGTGATCGGTCGGCTCAGCCGCTTACTGAGTACATAGGAGAGAATGGCGGCGATCAGGATCAAGCCAATGGTGGCAAAACTGATGATACGTATGGTGCGCTTCTGGTTACGATCAAGGAAGGCCCGGTCAAGGGTGATCATGGCATGTCCCGCGATGACATCCCGAAAATGGACTGGACTGAAGAAGGTGATTGCCGGGTGCCGGCTGTTATCTTCATCCCGCCAGGACCAGATCATCGGCGTCAGCTCATCGGTTGTCGGCAACTGATGAGGCACATTGCCGGAGATCACCCAAGGTTTGTCTGAGGGTACGATCGCCGCTCCCACGACATTGTTATTTTGCGTCTGACGACTGACCAGACCCTGCAGGTTGAACTGATCGTCCGCAAGCAGGGGTTCACTGGCGGAGTGAGCGAGCTGTTCCACCAACACTTCGCCAAAGCCTTTCACTTCACGCATATGAAAACTTGTCTGCTGGGTGATCAGAAACCAGCCGAGTATCCCCATCACCAGAGTGATCAGGGTGCCTATATAGATCGTCCATTTGATGGAGATCGGAACAGGTGCATTACGAAACAGTCGAACCAACCAGTTTAACAAGACAATAATCCAATATAGTCAATAAAATGTGGCATTTATATTGGTTTTTTTATGAGGATTACGGGGAATCCGGGTGCGGGATTATAACCTCTTTCAGGACGCTGTCGTAGCCTTTAAAGAAAAAATTGATTCGACTGCTTACGCATCGCTCAGTATGTGGCATTATTATTGCGTCGTTTAATTATTGGCGACACTCATACTCAGACACCGGGTTTGACAATCAGGCAATTCGTTTGATGTGCTGAATCAGTCTCGCGGAGATCTCCTCAATGGACATCGAGGTGGTCTCAAGGTAGGGGATATTGTAGTGCTTGTACAGATCCTCAGCCAGTTTTACTTCCATCTTACACTGTTCAAGCGAAGAGTAGCGCCGATCTGGCCGTCTCTCCTGGCGTATGCGCTGCAGCTGATGGGGGTCGATGGTCAGGCCATACAGCTTACTCTTGAAGGTCGCGAGGGTCTTCGGCAGCAGGTCGCAGTGGAGGTCGTCATCAGTGAGTGGGTAGTTGGCGGCAAGCACACTGTGCTGCAGGCCTAAAAAGAGACAGGTCGGGGTCTTACCGCTACGCGAGACGCCAATTAGAATCAGGTCGGCGGTCTCGTAGTTCTTGGTAATCGCACCATCGTCATTGTTGAGGGCAAAATTGACCGCATGAATGCGTTGGTCATAGGCACGACCATTGCGCGTGGTATGAAAACGCCCCAGGGCATGGGAGGAGGGGATCTGCAACTCCTCTTCCAGTTGTACGGTAAAAGACTCGAAGAAATCCATTACCGGCACATCCAGGGTTTTGATGTAGTCCCTGATGGAAGGGTCTACCAGGGTGGTGAAGACGATCGGTTTCTTGCCGGTCTCCATGGTTGTCTGATTGATCCGTTCCGCCACTCGTCGAGCCTTCTCCAGGGTGTCGATGAATGGCCAATGTACGGTCTCATATTCAAAGCCGTCAAACTGACTCAGTAGGGAACGCCCCATCGCTTCGACAGTGATACCGGTATGGTCAGCCAGAAAATAGACAGTACGTTTCATGGTTGTTTGCCAGCGCTGAAGGGGAGCCGGGTAGGGGGGGATGGGGAGACCAGCGGTCTCCCCAATGCCCGAATCAATCGGTCAAGCCGGTCAACAGTCGCCAGGTATCGATCACTGTGTCTGGATTCAGTGAGACACTGGTAATCTTCTGCTCCACCAGCCACTCGGCAAGATCGGGATAGTCAGAAGGGCCCTGGCCGCAGATACCGACATATTTATCCGCCTTGTGACAGGCTTGAATAGCCATACTGAGCATCCGCTTGACCGCTGGATTGCGCTCATCGAAACTGCTGGCGACCAGCCCGGAATCCCGGTCCAGTCCGAGGGTTAGCTGGGTCATGTCGTTGGAGCCGATGGAGAAGCCGTCGAAAAACTCCAGGAACTCTTCGGCTAACACCGCATTGGAGGGCAGTTCGCACATCATGATCACGCGCAGACCGTTGTCACCCCGTTTCAGGCCATTCTGTTCCAGCAGCTTGATGACGCCGGCAGCCTCATCCAGGGTGCGCACGAAGGGGATCATGATCTCCACATTGCTGAAACCCATCTCTTCACGAACCCGTTTCAGAGCGCGACACTCCAGCTCGAAGCAGGGTCTGAAGCTCTCAGAGATATAGCGGGACGCGCCCCGGAAACCGATCATCGGATTCTCTTCTGAGGGTTCGTAGAGTTTGCCGCCGATCAGGTTGGCGTACTCGTTCGACTTAAAGTCGGACATGCGCACGATGACTGGCTTGCCCTCGAAGGCGGCGGCCAGGGTAGAGATGCCCTCCACCAGCTTCTCCACATAAAACTCCACCGGGTCGTCGTAGCCGTTTATCTGACTCTGGGCGGCGGCCTTGATATCCTCAGGCAGCTTGTCGAACTCCATCAGCGCACGGGGATGAACACCGATGGTGGTGTTGATGATGAACTCCAGACGCGCCAGGCCGATTCCGCCATTCGGAATCCGGCTGAAGGCGAAGGCGCGGCTCGGATTGGCCACATTCATCATGATCTTGGCCGGGGGCTCAGGCAGACTTGTGACATCACCCTGGGTGACTGAGTACTTCAGCAGGCCTTCATAGATGAAGCCGTCATCCCCTTCGGCACAGGAGACCGTCACCTCTTGTCCTTCCTGAAGTCTCTCGGTCGCATCGTTACAACCGACGACGGCAGGGATACCCAGCTCGCGGGCTATGATCGCCGCATGACAGGTGCGGCCACCCCGGTTGGTAACAATCGCTGAGGCCTTCTTCATCACCGGTTCCCAGTCAGGATCGGTCATGTCGGTCACCAATACATCACCGGCTTCGACTTTGGCCATCTCACTGGCGTCGGCAATGACTTTGGCCACACCGCTGCCGATACGCTGGCCGATGGCACGTCCCTGAGCCAGCACATTGCCGCCGCTCTGCTCCAGTTTGAAACGCTCGACAGAGGCGGTATCGACCCGGCTCTCGACGGTTTCCGGACGGGCCTGCAAGATGTAGAGCTGGCCGTCGATGCCGTCCAGGCCCCATTCGATATCCATCGGGCGTTGGTAGTGTTTTTCAATGGTGATCGCCATCTGAGCCAGGCGTTCCACCTGCTCGCTGGTGAGAGAGAATCTGTTTTGCTCCGTTGTTGCCACATCGACGGTTTTGACTCGATCCTCGCCAGCTTGACCATACACCATTTTGATGGCTTTGCTGCCCAGGTTGCGACGCAGTATGGCCGGTTTGCCGGCTTCCACATTGCCCTTGTGCACATAGAACTCATCTGGATTGACCGCACCCTGTACGACGGTCTCTCCCAAGCCGTAGGAGCTGGTGATGAAAACCGCATCCTTAAAGCCGGATTCTGTGTCCAGAGTGAACATCACACCGGCGGATCCCACATCGGAGCGCACCATCCGCTGGATACCGGCGGACAGGGCCACATCCTCATGGGCAAAACCCTGGTGAACCCGGTAGGAGATGGCTCGGTCGTTGTAAAGAGAGGCGAAGACCTCTTTAATCGCCACCATCACGTCATCCAGTCCCTGCACGTTGAGAAAGGTCTCTTGCTGGCCGGCGAAAGAGGCATCCGGGAGGTCTTCCGCGGTTGCTGACGAGCGTACCGCAACGGAGGGGACGTCTTCAGCATCGCCTACCAGCTTCTTGTAAGCTGCGGTTACAGCATTCTCCAGCTCTTCAGGAAACTCAGCTTCCACCACCCAATCACGGACTGTCTTGCCCGCTTCCGCCAGTGCGGTGACATCACTCACATCGAGCTGCTGCAGCAGTGGATCGATTCGCTCTGCAAGACGGTTGTGACGCAGAAACTCACGAAAGGCATGGGCTGTGGTGGCAAAACCACCGGGCACGGAGACGCCGGCATCGGCGAGACCGCTGATCATTTCGCCTAACGAGGCATTCTTACCGCCAACCTGGTCTACATCATGCATTTTCAGGTTTTCGAACCAGATTATTTGTTCATTCACCGCTTGCCCTCGGCTTGTGGATTGATTGGATAGATCAGTCATGTGTTTTAACCTCTGAGGTGGTCTCCTTGACGCTGGCAGCTGTTTCCGCTGCACAGACAGCTTTTACCACAGCCCGTGCCCTCTTCCTTGTGAGGACCAAACTCAGGATGCAGTTTTGAAAAGCGTCGGGTGATTGACTGAACAATCAGCCAGCCCAACAACAGAATCGGTATCACGGTCATGGCGATGAGATAGTCGAACATCGAATCAGCCTCCGAGTCCGGCAAAGCCCATGAACGAGAGTGAAAGCAGACCACCCAGCATCAGACTCACCGCAGCGCCCTGGGTGATGCTGGGCATGGTCGACAGTTCCAGCTTCTCACGCAGACCGGCCATCAGCAGTATTGCCAGAATGAAGCCGCCGCCAGCGCCCAGCGCATAGACCAGTGATTGCAGAAAACTGTACTCCTTGAAGGTCTGGAACAGGGCCAGACCGAGGATCGCGCAGTTGGTGGTGATCAGAGGGAGAAAGATGCCCAGGGAGCGGAACAGTGCCGGAGCGAACTTTTTCAGGGTCATCTCCACCAGTTGCACCGCGCTGGCAATCACCGCGATATAGGCGATCAAACGCAGAAATTCAATATCAAAGGCCACCAGGAGCTGATTGATGAGAAACGCGCAGACCGAGCTGACCAGCATGACAAACAGGGTGGCCAGCCCCATCGGCAGGGCGGTATTGATCTTGCCCGAGACGCCGAGAAACGGGCATAGGCCAAGAAACAGGGCAAGCACAAAGTTGTTTGCCAATACGGCGTTGAGAAAGATAAAGCTTAGAGATTCTGTCGCCATAACGGTCACTTAATCGGGTTAGAGTCGTGGTGGCTGTAATGCTCAATCGTCAGATTGGCGTACAACTCAGCCGGTTTCATTTTATTGATTCTAATACTCATGATTCCGCCGCTGGTTTTAACTCGGTTTCAGTTTTACGCTGCTTCAGCCACTCAAACAGCAGTAGCCAGGCGCCCAACACCAGAAAGCCTCCGGCCGGCAGAACCATCACCACCCAAGGCTCAAACCTGGGGCCGAACAGATCGACGCCGAACAGGCTGCCGGCACCCAGAATCTCACGCACCACACCGAGGCAGAGCAGGGCCAGAGTGAAACCCAGCCCCATACCCGTGGCATTGACGATCGATTTGAGCGGTGGATTCCTCGATGAGTAGGCCTCGGCTCGGCCGAGTATCATACAGTTGACGACGATCAGCTGGATGAAGGCACCCAGGGCATTGTAAAGATCCAGAGAGATCGCCTGAATGGTATAGTCAACAATGGTTACAAAGGTGGCAATGATGACAATAAAGGTGGCGATGCGCACCTGCTTGGGAATGCTGTTGCGCAGCAGCGAAATCAGGGTGCCTGAGGCCAGTAGCACGAAGGTGGTGGCAACCCCCATCGCCAGGGCGTTGATCGCTGAGTTGGTTACCGCCAGTACCGGGCACATGCCCAACAGCATGACAAACACAGGATTGTCACGCCACAGACCTTCACTGAAGGTCTCCCAGGTGATGCTGTTGTCTTGTTTCTTGGTCATGGTTATCTGTCAAGTCCAATCGGTTATTGTCAATCAAATGGGCGCGCTCTTACTTTGCGCACGATCAATTAAAAACAAGTATTCATTACTGATTCTCGGCTTTTGCCGTCTCTGCCTCACTTGGCGGTGGTGGTGCGTTGCGCAACGCCTCAATATGGGGCATCAGTTGAGGTAGCAGTTGCTGAGTCGATTGATTCAACGCCTTGCCGACCGCCTTGGATGAGATGGTCGCGCCGGAGATGGCATCGATCTCCCAGGGGTGCTGTTTGGTACCCGCTTTTACCGTCACGATCGGGTTCGCCAGGCGCTCCCCAGTGGCATTGAGTTTTGCCTCTAGCGCGTCGAAATTGGCGATAAAATTGGCATCAGAAATGATCCTGTCGCCCAGTCCAGGCGTTTCCGCCAGTTTCAATACCTTGATACCACGAATACACTCACAATCCGCATCGTAGCCATACAGCAGGTGGATCATATCCGCATAACCCTGTGCGCCGGCCTTGGCGGCAACACCTTTCAGATTGCCCTGTTCATCGTAACCGGCATAAACCAGCGTACCCTCTGTAGGTGTATCCGGGGTAACCGCCGTCACACTGGTTTCTGTCACCAGAAAATTCCGCCGGGTAATCGCGCCGGGGATCACTTGAAACACCGCCGCCTCGATTGCCCGTCGCTGGTTTTCAGCAATCATCGGTTTGGTCAGCTGGTAGGTCAGCACCACCAGAAAACCCGACAACATGGCGATCCCCATCAGGGTGCGGATCATCGGACCGGTCGGAGTGGAGGGCTGGGTGGCTTGAGTGTCTGCTCTCGCTGTACTCATTTGCTTGCCCTCCGCTCGCCGAAAACCCTCGGTTGGGTGATCTGATCGATTAATGGTGTGGCGGCATTGCCCAGCAGGATGGCGTACATCACCCCCTCGGTCAGACCGCCGAACAGGCGGATGATCACGGTGATCACACCGATCATCAGGGCATAGATCACTACCCCGAGTGGGGTAACCGGTGAACCGACCATGTCACTGGCCATGAACCAGGCGCCTAGCATCAGGCCACCTGACAGAACCACCAACAGCGGATCGGGATATATGGCCGGATCGATCAGATAGAAGATACCGGCCGTCGCAGCGGCGCTAACCAACACCAACACCGGAATACGCCAATCGAGCATGCGTCTTGCGGCGAGATAGAGCCCGCCGGCAAGAATCAGCAGCGCCGAGGTTTCTCCCGCAGAACCAGCGGTGGTGCCGAGCAGCATATCCAGATGGTCGGTGATTACCCCTTCAAACTTCTGCAGAGCCAGCGGTGTGGCACCGGAAAAGGCATCCACGGTAACCTGCTTGACCCAGTCAGTA
>JARRQD010000173.1:0-12099 GCA_037382205.1 Candidatus Thiodiazotropha sp. | reverse complement strand
GGGAAGACGCGTGTGCCGCCGAAGGGGTATGCTATCACTGATCAAGTGAGTAAAGATCATGTGCGGTCGCTGATAACGGAAAGCAGTAATGAGGTGCTTAAGCTGGACGAAGGGGAAATTAGAAATGATCAGGCATTTTCTGAGTACGGCGTAGACTCAATTGTAGGTGTGAATCTTATAAACATAATTAACAAGAAAGCGAACATTATGATGCAGACGACAGAGTTGTTTGAATACAATAATGTTAACATGCTGGCTGAGCACATCTTCACCGATTATAAATCTTCAATACTTTCCATGCTCGAAGCGCCTGTGCCTGGTTCGGTGTCTCAAGAAATAGATACTGGGCATGATGAATCGCATTCTGTTTTTTACGCTGAGGAGCGATTTGGCAATACGGTAAAGCCGGCTTCTAATTATGTACAGGCGACTGCTGATGAGGATGAATGTGGTCAGCACTTATACTACCGTGTGTTAGTCGAGCGTCCTGGAAGTATCGATGACATCAAAATAATTCAATCAGAATGTCCAGTGCTTCAAGATCATGAGATTAGAATTTCGGTACGTGCCTACTCACTGAATTTTGCAGACTTGCTTTGTGTTGGCGGTCTATATCCGACAATGCCACCTTATCCGTTTACTCCGGGATTTGAAGCAACTGGCGTTGTAGTGAGTGTTGGAGATGCCGTGACAACTGTGCGTCCTGGTGATTCCGTTGTGGCCATTATGGGCGAATACTTAGGCGCACAGGCAACAATGATCGTATGTTCCGAAGAACAGGTCTTTGCAAAGCCCGCTAATTTATCCTATGAAGAAGCATGCGCATTTCCCGCAGTTGCCATGACAGCCTGCGATATTTTTCGTAAGGCTCAAATAAAAAGGGGTGAACGGATATTAATTCAAACCGCAACGGGCGGAGTAGGTCTTATCGCTGTGCAGTTGGCAAAATATTATGGCGCGGAGATATTTGCGACGGCAGGCTCTACGGAGAAACTGCAGTACCTGCGGGCCCTCGATGTTGCTCACCCTGTCAACTATCTTGTAACGGATTTCGAGGAGGAGGTTAAGCGGCTTACCAATGGCGAGGGTGTGGATGTCGTAATCAATACATTATCAGGCGATGCTATTCAGAAAGGCATGAACTGCCTGGCATCTGGTGGGCGCTACATTGAAATTGCCATGACAGCGCTTAAGTCGGCCAAATCAATCGACCTTTCTGTCTTGGCTAATAATCAAACGGTCTACTCTATCGATTTGAGAAAGCTGGGATTTGAAAATCCTAAAAGCTTCAGAGAACTGCGGAATTATACTCTCAAGCTTGTGGAGCAAGGAATAATACGTCCCACTGTGCATAAGATTTACCCTTTTCAGAAAGTCAAGGAGGCGCATGACTGTTTGAATTCCAGGGCAAGTATCGGAAAAGTAGTAGTAAGTATTCCAGAAGAATATAGGTATCGTGAAGATTCTGTGAATGCAGGCGACTCTGTTGATACGAATTGTGAGGCATTTTACGGGCAGCCAGTGGGACGCGATGCGATTGCAATAATAGGCGTGAGCGGGAAGTTCGCCAATTCAAGTAATATAAATCAGCTCTGGGATCGCCTTCAAGATGGTGAGGAGTTGGTTGAACAAGTCACTCGATGGAACCTATCCGAGTACTATAGTGGTTCTGATTCGGCGAATCATGAATATTGTAATTATGGTAGCTTTGTTGAGGGCATTGATGAGTTTGATCCGCTTTTTTTCAATATTTCAGGGATGGAGGCGGAGTACATGGATCCACAGCAAAGGCTGTTTCTCGAAGAGTCGTGGAAGGCCTTGGAGGATGCCGGTTATGCGGGTGCTGGGATTGTAGGAAGCCGGTGTGGGGTTTATGTGGGGTGCGCAAACGGAGACTATCATCGCTTAGTAGAATCTGTGAGTCCCCCAGCTCAGTCATTTTGGGGAAATGCAAGCTCTGTTATTCCTGCTCGAATTGCTTATTACTTGAATCTTAAGGGCCCGGCTGTCGCGGTTGACACGGCATGTTCCAGTTCTTTGGTGTCGGTCCATTTGGCATGTCAAGGTTTATGGGCAGGAGAAATTGAACTCGCCCTAGCTGGTGGTGTGTTTATTCAGTCGACCTCTCAGTTCTATATAAACGCAAATCGCGCTGGTATGTTGTCTGTTTCCGGACATTGCCATACGTTTGATGCCAGGGCTGATGGCTTTGTTCCGGGAGAAGGCGTTGGTGTTGTGGCGCTAAAGCGTCTCAAGGATGCGCTCGCCGATGGGGATAATATATACGGCGTGATAAAGGGAACGGGTGTCAATCAAGATGGTGCAACGAATGGTATTACCGCGCCGAGCGCAAAGTCCCAGGAACAGCTTGAGCGTCAAGTGTACGAATCATTTAATATCAGTGCAGAGCAAATTCAACTGGTAGAGGCGCATGGCACAGGGACTAAACTAGGTGATCCAATTGAGTTTAACGCTTTATCACATGCGTTTGGCAAGGATACTGACAGAAAGGAGTTTTGTGCAATTGGTTCGATTAAGACCAATATCGGACATACCGCAACCGCAGCTGGAATAGCGGGTTTGATAAAAGTTCTGTTGTCACTCAAATATAAGAAAATCCCGCCTTCTTTGCATTTTGAGAAAGGTAATCCGAATATTCAGTTTAAAGGCAGCCCGTTTTATGTGAATACGCGTTTAAGGGACTGGAAAGTAGAGGCCGGTAATAAAAGGTGCGCAGCGATCAGTTCGTTTGGCTTCAGTGGCACCAATGCGCATATGGTGATTGAAGAAGCGCCGGTGGTGGAGCGTTCTCACAGTGAAAAACCAGGTTACCTGATCGTATTGTCGGCAAGAACCGCCGAACAGTTGCGGCAACAGGCGATGCGATTGGTGAATCATCTCGACACCCATCCGCAAGTCGACTGTGGCGACATGAGTTTCACACTGTTATTGGGACGTAAGCACTTCGCCAACCGGCTGGCCTGTGTGGCACGTAACCGGGATGACTTGCAGCAATTGTTGGGCAAATGGCTGAGCAGGGGCAAGGCGGCGCAGGTCTATGTCTCGGCGCTGAACGAAAAAGAGCTGCGTGAGCAACCGTCGCTAAAACGTTATGGCGATCAGTGTATTGAACAGTCTCGAAATTTTCTCACTGCGAATGCCTACCTTGAAGATCTTGCAACCATCGCAGATCTCTACATCCAAGGTTATGTGCTGGACTACGCAGGTCTGTTTACCAATGAACCGCACAGCCGTCTTTCTTTGCCGACCTATCCATTTGCGCGCGAACGTTACTGGGTTGGGCAAGACGCTTCGCTGTTGAGTGGTGAGGCGGCGCCAGGAACCGGGCCTGATGTTTTACCACCGTTGTTGCATGGCAAAGACCCTGACTTGGTTGGCAACGTATTGTTAACACCGGTATGGGATCCGGTTGCTGTGTCACAAGAGAAGGATTACCCGAGAATTGATCAACGGATCCTAATTGTTGGAGGTAGTGAGAGTCGCCAGCAGGAGATCATGCAACGATATGGTGACACTCATGTAATCGATGTGCGAGATGATGACGGTATCGATGCGTTGGCAGAGAAATTGGCGGGTCTGGGTCGGGTGAATCATATCTTCTGGATCGGGCCCAAGTCAGGGTTCTCCGGGGTTGTGGATGAGTCTCTAGTTTCTGAACAGGAACAGGGCGTCATGATGTGCTTTCGTCTCATTAAGGCGTTGTTGATACTGGACTATGAGACCCTTGAGTTGGGATGGACGGTGATTACTGAAGGGACACAAGCTGTCCGGAAATACGATGTCATTAATCCGACTCATGCGAGCGTCCATGGCTTGGCGGGTTGTATGACGAAAGAGTATCCGAACTGGCGCGTCCGTATTGTCGATTTGGAGCCGATGGGTGCCTGGCCGCTGGATGACATCGTGAAGCTGCCACCGGATCCACAAGGCAATACTTGGGGATATCGAGATAAGTCGTGGTACCGCCAAAAGTTGTTACCGGGTCAATTGAAGAGCGGTGAAAATCCGCTTTATCGCAACGGCGGTGTTTACGTTGTGATCGGAGGCGCTGGCGGTATCGGTGAGGCATGGAGCCAGGAGATGATAAGGCGATATGGGGCAAACATCGTATGGATTGGACGCCGCGCCAAGGATGAACAGATCGAAAAGCAGCAGGAGCGTTTATCCCGATTGGGGACCTCGCCACACTATATTGAAGCGGATGCAACGGATAGAGACGCATTGGAAAGGGCTTATGAGGAGATCAAGCAACGATATCCGAGGATAGATGGCGTCATACATTCGGCAATCGTGCTGCTGGACCGGAGCCTGGCGATGATGGATGAGTCGCAATTCATGACAGGGTTGAAGGCAAAGGTGGATGTCAGCGTGCGTCTGGCTCAGGTGTTCGCTGATGAGCCCTTGGACTTTGTACTGTTCTTTTCGTCGCTGATTTCACATACCAGGGCTCCGGGGCAGAGTAACTATGCTGCCGGTACCACATTCAAGGATGCTTATGCGCAATGTCTTGCGCAGGTGTGGCCCTGTGCGGTGAAGGTGATGAATTGGGGGTATTGGGGGAGTGTAGGCATCGTGACCACGGAGAATTACCAGAAACGCATGTGTGAGCTGGGTGTGGGATCCATTGAGATGTCCGAGGCGATGGACGCTCTTGACACCTTGATGGAGGGATCGGCTGTTCGGCTCGGCTTTATTAATATGACCAAGCCATTGTCGATGAACGGTGTGGATGATGAGGACTTTTTAGATGTCTATCCCAGGAAATTACCTTCGCTGATTCAGCAGATCCAGGCCTGCGTCAAAGAGCCTGGACGGCTGCCGGATAAGCCCGACAAGAGATCGGGCCTAGGAGAGGCGGCTCTTCGGCAAATGGCTGCGAATTAGCTGATGGGAGTAGAAGGAATGGTTCGATATCCCGTGAGATATCGGACGAGCGTTGAGTGCTTATGACTATGGATAATGGACACATCATCATGAAATCCAGGGATGTAACGATCGCCAAGATTCAAGACAGGCTCATGAGGTTGGCCGCAGGTATTCTAAATGTGAACGCCGGTGACATCGATATCGATGCGGCACTATCCGAGAATGGTTTTGAGCCAGTTTCACTTAGTGCATTAGGGGAAGCGGTAAGCTGTGAATATTCGCTCGATTTGATGACAGGGCTTTTTTCAACCTATTCGACCTTGGGTGGGTTGGCGAAATATGTACTTGAACGGCTTCAATCAGAACAGGGACGGGGTATGACGGGATTGACTATGGAATCCGATCAGCGTGACAGTACTGGGGCGATGGATGCATTGCTTGCTCGGGTTTTGTGGAGCCAGTTGCATACGACCGGCCTATTCGAGACGCAGCGTCTGGATGTCGTTGCTATGAAGGCGAGAGTTGCCGAGGGCTATGGTCGCTGGCTGGATGTGACGCTGAAATACTTATTGGAGCACGGCTACCTCTTCATTGACGGAGATGAGTACCTTGTGAACCCAGCCGCATCGAGCGATGTGGAGGCGGCGTGGCTAGCCTGGGACGAGATGAAGGGCCTGTGGTTGAACGATGCAGCCCGAAAGGAGCAGGCTACCTTAGTTGAACATACGCTTCGTGCCCTGCCCGACATTCTGAACGGTAACACGCTTGCGACTGATATTCTGTTCCCTGGAGCCTCCATGGAACGGGTGGAGGATATCTATAAGGACAATCCGCAAGCCGATTATTTCAATGATGTACTCGCTCATACCATTGTTGCCTATATCGAGGCGAGGCTGGCTGAGGAGCCAGAGGCCAAACTGCGCATTATCGAGGTAGGGGCGGGTACGGGGGGAACAACGGCCAGGATTCTGCCAAAGCTCAAACCCTATCATGCCCATATCGACGAATATTGTTACACGGACTTGTCTCGAACATTTTTGCTGCATGCCGAAGAAACCTATGGGCACGACAATCCCTTTTTATGCTATCGGATCTACGATGTGGAATCTCCGGCTAAGGCGCAAGGAATTGATACAGGAAGTTACGATTTGGTGATTGCGACCAATGTGCTGCATGCGACGAGAAACATTCGTCATACCCTGCGCAACGTCAAGACGGTATTACAGTGCAATGGATTGATACTCGTCAACGAGCTGATCAGAAATACCCTGTTTGCTCATCTGACATTCGGTCTTTTGGAGGGGTGGTGGTTGTATGAAGATAATGCCTTGCGGATTCCAGGATGTCCGGGTTTGTCTTCCGAGTCCTGGGCATGCGTGCTGGAGGAGGAGGGTTTCCACTCGGTTTTTTTCCCGGCGGAGGGGGCGGAAGATTTAGGGCAGCAGGTCATAGTTGCGGAAAGTAATGGTGTCATAAGGCAGAGGAAGCAGGCGATACGGCGCACGGCGGTAATGAAACAAAGTGGCAAGGGCGCGGAGCCAGAACCGGATATTCCGGACAGTCGCAAGGCTAAGCCGTGGGCAGGTGCTTCGAGCCAGGATAACATAACACCGCCCACTGGCGTGACAGTGGATAGCGCCGAAGCGGCCGATGACACGATCAAGGTGTTCGTGCGGAGCCAAATTGTTGAGAAGCTTTGCACTTCCTTGAGGATTAGCGCCGATAATATCAATACAGCGTGCCCGTTTGCTGATTACGGTGTGGATTCGATTTCGGCTGTCCAACTGGTGCAAGCGATCAATGCATCCCTGGGGATCGAGCTCAAGAGTACCCATCTATTTGACCACAGCTCGGTGGATCGGCTGTCCAACTATATTCTGTCCCGATATAGGCATGTATTGCCTACCGAATTGGGGGGGCGTCCAGGAGAGGATGAGTCGCAGCTCGCAGCCGGTGGTGCTGCGACCCGGCAAGACCCTGCGGTTGAGCGGAAAGGCAGGCATACTAAGGCGCCGGTGTGCGACGGTAGCGCTACGGGGAAACGCGATGGGATCGGGCCGACGGAGACGCTTCGGCCCACAGCCACAGATGCGAAGATCGTGCAGGGAAAGCACCTGTACAAGGCAGACAGCGGGCAGGCATCGGCTGATGATAGGGGCATCGTGAAAGAACCCATCGCTATTATCGGGATGAGCGGGAGATTCGCCAAATCCGATACCCTTGCAGAACTGTGGGAGCATATGGCAAGCGGTAAGGACTTGGTCGGAGAGATCTCCCGCTGGGATCTCTTGTCACACTATAAGGCGCATTCGATTGAGAAGCCGGAGTACTGTACCTCAGGAAGCGCCCTGGACGATATTGATAAATTCGATCCACTCTTCTTCAATATATCCACACTTGAGGCCAGCTATATGGATCCCCAGCAGCGTCTCTTCCTAGAGGAGAGCTGGAAGGCACTCGAGGATTCCGGGTATGCTGGATCCGCGGTGCAGGGCCGCAAATGCGGTGTTTATGTAGGCTGCAATCCGGGGGACTATCGGCAACTGTTCAAAGACGCTCCCCCACCTCAATCCATGTGGGGAAATGCGAGCTCTATCCTACCCTCGCGCATCGCCTACTTCTTGGATCTGCAGGGTCCGGCTGTGGCTGTCGATACAGCGTGCTCCAGCTCGCTGGTATCGATTCATCTTGCTTGCCAAGGTTTGTGGGGTGCTGAGACAGAGCTGGCGCTGGCAGGGGGCGTTTCGGTCCAATCCACTCCTGATCTCTATGTATCGGCCGAGCGTGCCCAAATGCTCTCGCCGACCGGTCGCTGCCACACCTTTGATGATCGAGCTGATGGGTTTGTGCCGGGCGAGGGGCATCAATCAGGATGGTTCCACCAATGGGATAACCGCGCCCAGCGCCATCTCCCAGGAGCGGCTAGAGCGCCAGGTATATGACTCCTTTGGAATAGACCCTGGACAGATTCAAATGGTGGAGGCCCATGGTACCGGCACCAAACTGGGAGACCCGATTGAATTCGAAGCGCTGACCCGTGCATTTCGGCACTATACAGATAAAACCGCCTATTGTGCGCTGGGGTCGATAAAGACCAATATCGGTCATGCCACCATGGCAGCCGGTGTCGCTGGTTTGATTAAGGTCTTGCTGTCGTTACAGCACAAGCGGATTCCGCCGTCACTGCACTATAAAAAGGGTAATGGGGATATCGAGCTTGAGGCTAGTCCGTTCTATGTCAATACACGTCTCAGGGACTGGGAGGTTACGGATCAAAAGAGGTGCGCGGCGATCAGCTCGTTTGGATTCAGCGGCACCAATGCGCATATGGTGATTGAGGAAGCGCCGGTGGTGGAGCGTTATCACCGTAAAAAACCAGGCTATCTGATCGTCCTGTCGGCAAGAACCGCCGAGCAGTTGCGCCAACAGGCGATACGGTTGGCGAATCACATCGAAACGCATCCGGAACTCGACTGTGGTGACCTGAGTTTCACTCTGTTACTGGGCCGCAAGCACTTAGACCACCGTTTGGCCTGTGTGGTGCGTGACCTGAGTGACTTGCAGCAATTGTTGTCTGAGTGGCTGACAAAGGGTAAAGCGGCGCAGGTCTATGTCTCGGCGCTGCACGAAAAAGCGCTGTCTGAACAGCTGTCGCTGAAACGCTATGGCAGCCAGTGTATTGAACAGTGCCGAAATTTGCTCGAGACGAACGCCTATCTGGAAGACCTTGCAACCATCGCGGATCTCTATGTCCAGGGTTACGTGCTGGACTATGCTGACTTGTTTGCCGATGAACCGCACAGCCGTCTTTCGTTGCCGGCCTATCCGTTTGCACGGGAGCGCTACTGGGTTGGGCAACAGCGATCCTTGTTGAGTGGGAAGGCGACGCCATCGGCAGGGTCCGGGATTTTACACCCGCTACTGCACCGTAACAGTTCCAACCTGACAGAGTACCGCTATACCACTCTGCTGAGCGGTCAAGAGTTCTTTCTGGCGGACCATGTGATTAAGGGGCAGCGGCTATTGCCTGGCGTGGCGTATCTGGAAATGGCGCGTGCGGCGTTGTCTCAGGCGGCGGGCGGTTTGCAGGCAGAGCAGTATGGCTACAGGTTGAAGAACATGGTTTGGGCGCGTCCGTTGGTCGTGGGCGCACAGCCGGTGTCGCTGCACATTGCCCTGTTCCCGGAGGGGAGCGGGGAGGTCTCCTACGAGATCTACAGTGAGTCTGTTGAATGCAGTGGGGAATCCGTCGTGCACAGTCAGGGAATTGTCACCCATGGTGCGTTGCAAGACGAAGATGTCCTGGATCTGCAGGAGATACAACAGGGTTGCCAGGAGGCCTTTTTTGATGCAGGGCAGTGTTACGACGCCTATCGGGCGATGGGAGTGGAGTACGGCAGGAGTCATCAAGGCATCGAGACCCTGCACGTGGGGAACAGCCAGGCGTTGGCGAAGCTGGTGCTACCCGATTCTCTCGCCAGCACCAAGGATCAGTATGTCCTGCATCCCTGCCTGATGGATTCGGCGTTGCAGGGAACCATCGGCTTGCGCATGGGCGTTGTCGTTACTAAGCCCGCTCTGCCATTTTCCATGGATGAGGTCGAGGTTGTTGGAGATTGTGGCGCCAGCGCCTGGGCCTGGGTGCGCTATAGCGAGGGTTGCACGGCCAATGACAGGGTACTGAAATTCGATATCGATCTGTGCGACGAAGCAGGAAAGGTTTGTGTCCGCATGAAGGGCTTCTCCTCCCGGGTGCTGGAGGGTGAAATGGAGCCGGCGGACGATGTCGGGACAACGGGCGCTCTATTGCTGTATCCAGAGTGGAAGCCGCACGTTGTGGACGACAGGGTTGCCATACCCGCCTACGAACAACACCATCTCCTGGTCTGTGGTTTGGAAGGCATACCGGTGGAGGCCCTGCAAACGCAGTTGCCCGGCAGCCGTCTCCAGAGACTGACGCTGGCCAGTGACAATATCGCCGCACGTTACGAAAGCGCGGCGCTGCAGGTGTTCGAAGCCCTGCAACGATTGCTGCAGGCCAAACCGCGAGGGCAAGTGCTGGTGCAAATCCTGGTGCCGGGAGAGGGTGAATCCCGACTGTTCGCCGGCCTGAGTGGATTATTGAAGACGGCTGCGCTGGAAAATCCCCAGATCGTTGGCCAACTCCATGAAATTTCCGTGGGAGAAAGCAGCGCTGACCTCATTGAACAACTGCGCATTAGCAGCGGCTATCCGCAGGAGTCCTACATTCGCCATCGCGAACGGCAGCGGTGGGTCACCCGCTGGCGCGAAGCCAGCGTCTCAAATGATCGACTCCCACTGCCGTGGAAGGCAGAAGGGGTCTATCTCATCACCGGCGGTGCTGGTGGACTGGGTTTGCTGTTTGCGCAAGAGATCAGCGAACAGGCGGAGGGCGCACGCTTGCTCCTGACCGGGCGCTCGGACTTGCCGGAAGAGATACGTGAACGATTGGCGGCGCGGGGCGTGGTACTGGAATATCTGCTGATGGATGTCACGGACGCCGATGCGGTGAACGCGGTGGTGGAGGATGTTCGGCATCGTTATGGTCGTTTGGACGGCATCATCCATAGTGCTGGCGTGAATTGCGATAACTTCATCCTGAAGAAGCGTGCGCAAGAACTGCGGGATGTACTGGCCCCCAAGGTTACGGGTTTGGTGAATCTGGATATCGCCACCCGGACCATGGCATTGGACTTCTTTGTCTGCTTCGCGGCGGGCGCGGGCACCATGGGTAATGCCGGACAGGCGGACTATGCGGCGGCGAACGCCTTTATGGACCACTATGCGGCGTACCGGAACAGACTGGTGGAGACGGGTGAGCGCCAGGGGCGCACGTTGGCGCTGGACTGGCCATTGTGGAAAGAAGGAGGCATGAAGGTGGATGCCGCGACAGAGGAGAGGCTGTTGCAAAATATGGGTGTGGTGGCCATGGACACACCCACCGGTATGCGGGCCTTCTACCACGCGATCGCCACCGGACGGTCCCAAGTCATGGTGATGGCCGGATTGCGCGAGCGTCTGCGTGCGCGATTTCTGGCTGCTCAACCCCCTGTGGATAGTCCAGCGGCGGTAGAAGCGCCTGTGAGCAGTGCCATTTCCTGTGAGGGAGACGCTGTTCAGGAGCGGGTTGTGCAATATCTGAAAGCGCAGCTCTCATCCATCATCGGTACGCCAGCCAACCGAATTGATGCCGAAGCGCCGATGGATACATTCGGCATCGACTCCATCATGGTTATGCAGCTTACTAATCAGTTGGAGAGGGCGTTTGGCTCATTGCCCAAGACGCTGTTCTTTGAGTATCAAAACATCCGGGAGCTGAGCGGCTACTTTCTGGATAGTTATGGCGAACAACTGAACGGGATCCTGGGCGAGGTTAAGCAGGAACAGCGCACGCTGCCAGCAAGTCAGAGCGCTATTGTCCCAACCCCGCCGGTGGTGCTTCCGGTTGCGCGGGACAGCGACTCGCGTGGCCGAGGCAAGATTACCGCAGCGATTAACTCGCTGGGCGAGTCAATCGCTAGTGATGCCCAGGATATCGCTATTATTGGCCTTTCCGGGCGTTATCCCCAGGCCGACAATGTTCAGGCGTTCTGGGAAAACCTGCGCTGCGCTAAGGACTGCATTACGGAAATTCCTCCAGGGCGTTGGGATCACAGCCCCTATTTCGACGTGGACAAGGGCAAGTCAGGAAAGACCTATAGCAAATGGGGCGGGTTCATAAACGGGGTCGATCAGTTCGATCCCCTGTTTTTCAATATCTCTCCGCTGGAGGCGGAGTCCATGGATCCGCAGGAGCGCTTGTTTCTGCAATGCGTCTATGAAACCATCGAAGACGCTGGCTACACCAGAGAGACCTTAGGCGATCGGGTGGGTGTATATGTCGGAGTGATGTATGAGGAGTACCAGCTCTTCGGCGCACAAGAGACGGTGAAAGGACAAAACATGGCATTGGCGGGCAGCCCGTCGTCCATTGCCAACCGGGTCTCTTATTTTTGTGACTTCCACGGTCCCAGCTTGGCGGTGGACAGCATGTGTTCCTCGTCACTGTCGACAATACATCTGGCATGTCAGAGTCTGCGGCAGGGGGAGTGTAAGCTGGCCATTGCGGGCGGCGTCAATGTCTCCATCCATCCCAACAAGTATCTGATTCTCGGACAAGGACAGTTCGCCTCGAGCAAGGGACGTTGTGAG
>JARRQD010000172.1:0-7884 GCA_037382205.1 Candidatus Thiodiazotropha sp. | reverse complement strand
CTTAAGCTCACCTTTGCGTGTGCCCAGGGCTTCCATGATCGTACCCTGGTCATTCTCTTCCACGTCTACAGTCAACTGCTCGTAGGGTTCACTGATCCCGGGTTTACTGGCTTTGGCCGCTATTTTCAGCTGTTATCAACAATGTTATCCACAGGAGCTGTGGGTAAAACTGAAAGCTTTGTAATCAAAAGAAGTTGACGATAGTTTCTATCTATTGTTTTTGAAAGGTGTCGTAACCAATTGAATTATTGTGATAAATTAAATAAAGAGAACCTTTCCCAGAATCATGGGTATAATCCGCCCTCATTTTTGTTTGTGGGCCACCCTGATGATCGAGAATCTAAGAAATATCGCCATAATCGCACACGTAGATCATGGCAAGACCACCCTTGTGGATGAGTTGCTGAAACAGTCCGGCACCCTTGGTGACCGATTTGGCAAGGTCGAGCGTGTGATGGATTCCAATGACCAAGAGCGGGAACGCGGCATTACCATTCTCTCCAAGAACACAGCAATCCGCTGGAACGACTATCGCATCAACATCGTCGACACGCCTGGGCATGCCGATTTCGGTGGTGAGGTGGAACGGGTGCTGTCGATGGTGGATTCGGTACTGTTGCTGGTGGATGCCCAGGAGGGCCCGATGCCGCAAACCCGTTTTGTTACTCAGAAGGCATTTCAGCACGGACTCAGACCCATCGTGGTGGTAAACAAGATCGATAAGCCCGGTTCTCGGCCGGATTGGGTGATCGATCAGGTATTCGAGCTCTTTGATCGGCTTGGCGCCAGCGATCATCAACTCGATTTTCCAATCGTCTACACCTCGGCAGTGGGCGGTTATGCGGGATTGGAAAGCGATATCACTGAAGGTGACATGACACCACTGTTCAAAGCCATCGTCAGCCACTGTCCTGCGCCTGATGTGGATCCTGAAGCGCCGTTCCAGATGCAGATTTCCAATCTGGACTACAACAGTTACGTGGGCGCTATCGCCGTGGGTCGAGTAACCCGTGGGAGTATCAAGCCCAATCAACAAGTCATGGTTGTGAAATACGATGGTGAGCAACATCGTGCCAAGATCGGGGTGGTCTATGGCTATCTGGGCCTGGAGCGGTTTGAAGTCAATGAGGCAACAGCCGGCGATATCATTGCCATCAGCGGTATGGAGGCGCCCAATGTCTCAGATACCCTGTGCGATCCTGAAAATGTGGAGAGCATGCCCCCGTTGACCGTCGATGAACCAACTGTCTCGATGACATTTCAGGTCAACACTTCACCTTTTGCGGGAAAAGAGGGTAAGTATCTGACCTCCAGGCAGCTCAAAGAGCGACTTGAGCGGGAGTTGATTCACAATGTGGCGTTGCGTGTCGAGGAGGGAACGGATCCTGAGAAATTCAAAGTATCCGGACGTGGTGAGCTGCATCTTTCCGTACTCATCGAGAGTATGCGTCGCGAGGGATTCGAATTGGCTGTATCCCGTCCTGAAGTCATTTTCAGGGAGATTGATGGAGAGATCAGTGAACCCTACGAGCAGTTGACTGTAGACGTGGAAGAGAATGACCAGGGTACGATCATGGAAGCCCTGGGCACACGCAAAGGTGAGCTTAAGGATATGGTGCCAGATGGCAAGGGAAGGGTGCGACTCGACTACATCATACCCTCCCGGGGATTGATCGGTTTTCAGACCGAATTCATGACCAGTACCTCAGGTACCGGTCTGATCTACCATGTTTTCGACCACTATGGCCCAGCCCAGCACGGTGGCATTGCACCGCGTAAGAATGGTGTCTTGATCTCAAACAGTCAGGGCAAGTCGCTGGGGTTTGCACTCGATAACCTCCAGGAGCGTGGCAGACTCTTCAGCTCTCCGGGGGATGAGGTTTACGAGGGGCAGATTGTGGGGATTCACGCCAGGGATAACGATCTGGTGGTCAACCCCCTGAAAGGTAAGCAGTTGACCAACATACGTGCTGCAGGAAAAGATGACGCGATTGTCCTGACACCACCGCTGCGCTACAGCCTTGAGCAGGCACTGGAGTTCATTGAAGACGACGAATTGGTGGAAGTGACACCCCAGGAGATACGTATTCGTAAGAAGTATCTCAAAGAGCACGAGCGGAAACGCGCTTCCAGGGAGTAAGGGTCGATTAAACAGCGTTTTTCTGGTCAGCCAAAAAAAGCCCAACCGCAGTCCTTGCGGTTGGGCTTGCAGTCGTCGGCTTGGTTGGCTAAGCATTCCTTCCTTGTGCAATCCTTTGCTATAAATCCCTGAGTAACATCCTTGATGACGACAACTACATGATGGCACAAATATTCACATTTACTGTGGGAATAAGTACCGTGTTCATGTGAGAATTTTCGCAATGGGTTGTAAGCTTTTTCCTACAATATAACCCTTTGATTTAAAAGAATAATTAAATGCTTCTGGTTTGTGGGGATTGGCTTTTTTATCTTTATTGTTGCAGGTGGATCAGTTAATCAAGGTTCATTTGTTCTTATGGGTCTTAATGCCCTGATAATTGCAAACCATTCTGGTGAACGAACATGGTTTCAAGCGTTGGATTTGAAGCAGAGGGGGCATGAGATGTGAAACGAGAGCGTTTTTGTCGGCCAAAAATAAGAAAGCCCAACTGCGGTCCTTGCAGTTGGGCTTAGTGTCGTCGGCTTGGTTGGCTAAGCAAATCGTCCTTCTACAGTCCTTTGCTTTCAATTCCTCGAGTACTTCCTTGTCGACGACAGTGAAATGATGACACAAAAATTCACTTTTGCTGTGGGAATGCGTACCTAGTTCATGTGAGAATTTTCGCCACCGGCCGTCAGATTTTTCTTACAGATTAACTGATTGTTATTAAAGCTAAAAAACTATATTTTAAGTTGTTCGCAATTGAGCCGTTTTCAGGCTGCTTATTCCGGCTGGGCAGTTTTCAGATCTAGGGTGTTGGAATTACAAAAACTTGTGCATCAGGGTGATTAAATCTGCAAGGGTGATGGATGTGAGCTAGAATGGAATCGACGGGCTTTTATTAGGCAAACATAAAAGCCCAACTGCACTCCTTGCAGTTGGGCTTACAGTCGTCGGCTTGGTTGGCTAAGCTTCCCTTCCCTGACAATTCCTTTCTGAAGTTTTCCTTCTGGAAACATCCTTGATGACGACAATCAAAGTTTGGCACACTTTTTCACATTCAACATGTGAATATTCACACTCTAAGTGTGAGATTTTTCGCGTATGGCTGTAAGAAAATTCTGACTCCTTCAGAAAATGGTTGTCGGTGGACTATTTGCTGTCTTGCTTTGTCTTAAGAAGCGGGGCAGTCACGCCTGTCACCTCATGTAGATGAGAAAGCGCTCGAGTCTATTTGGTTGTCGGGTCAATTGAGCTACGATCCCGTGACAGGGGAGAATGGTTTGAGTCTGGGGGAGGCTTGAGTCGCGATAAAATAAAAAAGCCCAACAGCGATCCTTGCGGTTGGGCTTGTTTGTCATCGGCTTGGTTGGCTAAGCTCCTCGTCCATCTGCTATCCCTTGCGGTAAATCCCTTAACAACTTCCTTGATGACGACAAGGTAATCATGACACGAATTTGGAAGGATTGTATTGGGAAAAGTGACCTTTGCTGCGTAAGAATAATCTGGTTGCTCTGTAGGAATTGTCTTACATAGACTTTTTTAAGCGATATAACACAGGTTGGCGGAGTACTGCCTGTTTTACAGGAGTGAATTAGGTTCAATCTGGAGGGAGTATCGGTTTGGCATAAGAAAAAGCCCAACCGCAATCCTTGCAGTTGGGCTTGGTTGTCATCGGCTTGGTTGGCAAAGCTCCTCGTCCATTGGCCATCCTTAGCGGCAAATCCTGTAACAACTTCCTTTCTGACGACAAGTTAATCATGACACGAAAACGTAAGGTTTGTATTGGGAAAAGTTACCTATGTTGTGTAAGAATGATCCGGTCAATGCGTAAGAATAGTCTTACGCTGATATCTTTTGTTGGATGTCGCATCGACCTTGGGTTGGCGGGCGTCCATTCAGATACCGTATTAGGTTATATTAAAGTGAAAGCCCAACAGCGATCCTTGCGTTGGGCTTTCTGTCATCAGCTTGCTAGGCTTAGTAACCGTTCCATGGTTTACTTTTCAGCATTTACAAGCATTTTCGTCCTTGTTGATGACGAGATAATATTGGCACAAAGTTTTACCGATTAAATTGGGAAAAATAACTGGTTGTGCGTCAGAATTGTCTTGTCAAAATATAGGGTGATTCTTACACTTAGGTGAGCCCATTATGAATGACCTCTATCCGGCCATAGAACCCTATAAGGTACAGCGGCTCGCTGTAGACGATCACCATCAGCTCTCTGTTGAAGAAGTCGGTAATCCTTCGGGTATCCCTGCGCTTTTTTTGCATGGTGGACCAGGGGCTGGCTGCGAGCCTTACCACCGTCAGTTTTTTGATCCGCAGCGTTATCGGGTCGTGCTCTTCGATCAGCGAGGTAGTGGACGCTCAACCCCCCATGCCTCACTGGAAAACAATACGACCTGGGATCTGGTTGAGGATATCGAGCGGATTCGAGAAGCGCTGGGGATTGATCAATGGCTGCTGTTTGGTGGTTCCTGGGGCTCAACACTTGCACTGGCCTATGCTCAGACCCATCCAGAGCGTGTCACTGGGCTGATTCTGAGGGGGATTTTCCTCTGTCGGGATCAGGAGATCGAGTGGTTCTACCAACAGGGCGCAAGTTGGGTTTTTCCTGACTATTGGGAGGATTACATGGCACCAATCCCGCAACATGAGCGGGATAATCTGTTACATGCCTACTACCGACGTTTAACCGGTGAAGATGAGGTCTCTCGGATGGCTGCGGCCAAAGCCTGGTCGGTCTGGGAGGGGAGAACTTCAAGCCTGCTGAGCAATCCGTCGGTGGTCAACTTTTTTTCTGAACCCCATACCGCCCTAAGTCTGGCGCGTATCGAGGCGCACTACTTTGTCAATCACGCCTTTCTGCGACCAGAACAGTTATTGAAGGAGGCGACACAGTTGGCCGGTATCCCTGGAACGATTGTGCAGGGGCGCTATGATCTGATCTGTCCCATGAGATCGGCCTGGGAGTTACATAGAGCCTGGCCCGATAGCCAACTGGTGGTCGTTGCAGATGCTGGGCATTCAGCGACTGAACCCGGTATCCGCCGGGCCTTGGTGGAGGCGACAAATCGGTTTGGGGATCAGCTCGGATGATCGGTTTATTGCAGCGAGCCAGAGAGGGAAGGGTGATCATCGATGGGCAGTCGATCGCCGAGATTGAGACTGGACTAGTGGTGCTGGTTGGGATTGAGAAGGGGGATGATCGGAGCCGAGCGGATCGCTTGCTACAGCGATTACTCGGTTATCGAGTGTTTGCCGATGAGCAGGGGCGGATGAATCTGAGTCTGAATGATATTGCCGGTGGCTTACTGCTGGTTCCCCAGTTCACTCTGGCAGCTGATACCCGCAAGGGGATGCGCCCGGGGTTCTCCAGTGCTGCAGATCCTAAGCTTGGCAAGGCCCTGTTCAGCTATCTCACAGAGCAGGCAATGAAACAGCATGATCAGGTTGCTTGTGGGGTATTTGGCGCCAACATGCAGGTGGCGCTGATCAACGACGGTCCGGTGACCTTTTGGTTGAGCAGTTGATAACCACATCGAATCCACTTCATATAGTGTCATTTTTTCCGATTTTCTCTAGAATAGGCGGTTTGATTGGGGGGATGGGCGCGTCCCTCTGTTGACCAAAGCATTCATCGATCGGAGTCTTTTGTTATGCAGCGTACCGCGCAGCTTGAGCGCAATACCCTGGAAACCCAGATCAGCGTAACGCTGAATCTGGATGGTAGCGGGGAATCGGAATTTGACACCGGTGTGCCATTTCTCGATCACATGCTGGATCAGATTGCCCGCCACGGGCTGATCGATCTGGAGGTGGTTGCCAAGGGGGACCTGCATATCGATGCCCACCACACGGTGGAGGATATCGGTATCACCCTGGGGCAGGCGCTGGCCAAGGCAGTGGGCGATAAAAAGGGCATTCGTCGCTATGGCCATGCCTATGTGCCCCTCGATGAGGCGCTGTCACGGGTAGTGGTGGATTTCTCCGGGCGGCCGGGGATGGTCTATAACGTTGCCTTCACCCGGGCCCGTATCGGTGAGTTCGATGTGGATCTGTTCCAGGAGTTTTTTCAGGCGCTGGTCAACCACGCAGGTATCACTCTGCACATCGATAATCTACGTGGAACCAATGCGCACCACCAGGCCGAGACAGTCTTCAAGGCGCTGGGCCGGGCTTTACGCTCTGCCTTGGAGCCGGATCTCCGCATGGCTGAGCAAATACCCTCCACCAAGGGCTCTCTGTAAAAAACGCATCACAGGTATCAAGATGTCACAGCGTATCACCGTGATCGACTACGGTATGGGAAATTTGCGTTCAGTCGCGAAAGCGGTTGAGCATGTTGCTTCAGCTCAGGATGAAGTGTTGGTTACCGATGACCCCGAGTTGATTCTCAATTCAGATCGGGTGGTCTTTCCCGGCCAGGGTGCGGCCAGGGATTGCATGGCGGCGATCTCCGAGCACCATCTCAACCGGGCATTGCTTGAGGCGGCAAGCAGTAAACCTTTTCTTGGTATCTGCATGGGTCAGCAGGTGTTGCTTGAACAGAGTGAGGAGAATGGGGGCACCGAATTGCTGGGATTGTTCGAGGGTCAGGTCAAGCGTTTTCCCGGTGGAGTAGGCTCAGACGGGGAGGCGTTGAAGATCCCGCACATGGGCTGGAACAGAGTCAACCGTCAGGTCGACCACCCCCTGTGGCAGGGTATCGATCAGGATAGCCGCTTCTATTTTGTGCACAGCTACTATGTCGATCCCCTGCAGCGGGAGCTGATTGCCGCAACCACTGATTACGGAGTCAGTTTTGCCAGTGCCATCGCCAAAGATAATCTGTTCGCAGTCCAATTCCATCCGGAGAAGAGCGCAGATGATGGCCTGCGCCTGCTGAAGAATTTCGTCAACTGGAAACATTAAAATGCGACTCCCCTGGCGGGGGGGTAGGCTGAACATGCAATCAAACAATCAGGATATCGCTTGTGCTGTTAATACCTGCAATAGACCTTAAAGATGGCCAATGTGTGCGACTGCGCCAGGGCCGCATGGAAGACGATACCGTGTTTTCCGATAATCCCCTGCAGATGGCCAGTCAGTGGGTCGAGGCTGGTGGGCGTAGGCTCCATCTGGTTGATCTGAATGGCGCCTTTGCCGGAGAACCAGTCAATGGTGCGGCGATCCGTGAGATCGCCAATGCTTACCCGGAACTGCCGATTCAGGTGGGTGGCGGAATTCGTGATGAAGCCACCATCGAGGCCTATCTGAAGGCTGGGGTGGATTTCTGCATCATCGGCACCCAGGCGGTCAAAGAGCCCGATTTTGTCACCAGGGCTTGTCGTGAATTTCCCGGCCATGTGATTGTCGGACTGGATGCCAAAGAGGGAATGGTGGCGATCAACGGCTGGGCGGAAGTGACTGATCAGGAGGTGACGGAACTCTCCAGACGTTTTCAAGATGACGGGGTGTCTGCCATCGTCTATACCGATATCGGAAGAGACGGCATGCTCAGTGGGCCGAATGTGGCGGCGACTCGGGATCTGGCCAACGCCATCACGATTCCGGTCATCGCCTCCGGCGGCATCACCAATATCGGTGACATCGAGGCCCTTTGCCAGGCGCAGACCGATAATATCATGGGTGCGATCACCGGCAGGGCGATCTATGAAGGAACACTGGATCTGGCCGAAGGGCAGCGTCTCGCCGATCAGCTCACAGGTTAAACGAACAAGGGTCAATCGGAATGCTTGCTAAACGAATTATTC
>JARRQD010000171.1:0-8007 GCA_037382205.1 Candidatus Thiodiazotropha sp. | reverse complement strand
AACAAAGCGGCCTACGGCATTGCGCACCGAATCAAGGCCAATGCTCTGAAGCTCAATATCCGAAATCTTTACCCACCTGGCCTCAGCCACATCATCACCGGCAACAATCACGGGCTTAGTCTTCAGCTCAGCATAGAAGAAAGCATCGGTTGTATAATAATGAATATCGGCATACTCATAACGATTGCCATAGGAAAATAGGTATTGCCACTGATTCTCGCTAACATGCAGATTCAACTCTTCACTGATTTCCCGGCTCAACCCCTGTTCCAGAGACTCCTGATAGTCGACAAAGCCACCAGGCAGATCGAGCCGCCCCTTGCATGGATCATGTTTTCTTACTGTCAGTAATATTTCATCCTGAAAACGCAATACCGCACCAGCTGCCGCAGCTGCGTTATGGAAATAGGTAAACTCACAATGGTCGCAATACCACTGTTTTCCTTCGCGCCAGCTCAATCCCTCACTCCCGCAGTGAGGGCAAAAATCAAATCGCTTCATATCCTTACCTAATGATCACTGAAAACCACCCTCAGCAGACAGCCATCCGGGAAAACCCTATCCCAGCTTAAGGTCAAAAATAGAGTCGTAAAGAAAGCTCTAATTCATTCACTTTTCGGTATTTTGATGAACTTCAAAGCCCAAAATCATCAAAAGCATCGATACCTACACACAGCAGAGAAACAATGCCCGCTCATCCTGGATGTTGAGACACAACATCCAAAATCGGTTATTCTTGACTGATGCAGCAATTTCTACCTCTCAACTTTTATGACATTTATTGAATAAGTGCGGGTATATCTATAAATAACTATATTTTTATAAAGTAATGCCGTCCTGCTTCAGCTAAGACTCTTAAAAAAGTCAAGAATCTCTGAGGAAGGCCGATCTTAACCGATAATCTGCCAAGTGCGAGTGATTCCCACTTCACAAAAGATCACCCAGTGCAACCGAAGCAGATCAGACTGACCAAGATAAGTTTAGAGGTTATGGTTTCAATAATCGAGAGAAAGAGCCTAATTTCAATCAATCAACCACCCGGGTTTCGGTGGTCAATCTTAGCCTCTTTTGATCTTGATCATTCGCCCTTACTACTCATCTGGTAGAAAATTTGTCGATTTTGACGCTGTAGCACATACAGGAGAGCATTCATGAGATTTAAACCCAGCTGCTTTAGTAAACTCTTATTTGGAATAGCGTCACTTACGCTCTTACTGAACAGCGCCAACGCCCTCGACTCCGGTTATGTTGAGGCGATTAAATCTGATGTAGAGGAGTTCACCACCCATGAATTCCATCCGCCAGCCGAGTCCAGCTGGTTGAGTAATAAAGATTCAAGTTCAGCACAGCTGGCTGACCTACAAGGTTTTTCAGACTATATAAGAACAAAATCCCCAGGTAGCTACATCTTCTACAAAAAACTCTCAAATGACTATAAATCAAAACTCCACCAAGAATACCTATCGACAGGTGACCTGGACCGGGTAAAAAAGGACATTTTCAACTACACCCGGGAGATGAAACGGAACTCTCGCATCAGTAACCACAACCGCTAAAGGATAGGAATATGCGAGTCCAAAAGCTAATTTCTCGTTCTCTTCTCTCAATCCCTGCGTTGCTTGTAATGACTCAACTTGAAGCCGGTGTAGACCGCAACCTAGCCTATCCAAAGCCAGGTACAGAACTGACAGCCGATGATATAGCCGATCAGGTCTACTATGCCAACCACTTCTATAGCTTTGACAATTTTTCCATTAAACGAAGAGGTAAAACCTTAAGTGTATTGGTCAATAAAACAGCCAATGACAATGCAAAAATAACGACTGTAGAACGCCATCTCAATAATAACTACGGTGACCAAGATTCGATCCAATCCAGAGATCTTGCAATATTCCATTCTGGTAAACTACGCGGCACAGGAATGCTTGTCACGGAATACCGGGATGAACAAAAGAATAAAGATTACATGGCATGGCTCCCTAGACTGCGTAAGATTAGACGCTTTGCTCAACCCGCCCATGAAGATGATTGGGGCGGCAGTGTATTTACCTTTGGTGATGTTATGCTGCGTAAACCCAGTGATGAAACTCATAAAATTCTTGGAAAAAAGAAGATGCGCACCTGCCTCGGCATCATTGACTCCCTAGAGGGAAAAGTACAGCACAATGCTGGACGCATCCCAGAGAGAAGTTGTCGTCATCAGGGCAAAGAAGTATATGGCTTAAAGAGTACAAGCCTCTTCGAAGACTGGTGGTATGACTACCGGATCAGTTATGTGGACACCAAGAGCTTTGCCGATTACCGCACACTCTACTACAAAAATGACGAACTCATCAAAGTAATTGATCGAGACTGGGGCCTTGTAAATAGTGATGGAGAAGGTGACCCGAGAGCCTTGTTCTGGAAATATTGGTATGGATTGGATCTAACCACTGGCAAAGAGAGTCTAGCGATCGTTCCGAAAAAGGTCGTTAATTTTAATACCAACCTACGCAATAAATTTTGGACTGAACGGACATTGCGTAAGATTAAACGCTAATCTTAATCATTATCTAATGGGCAGATGGACAGTCTGCCCATTACTCCCTCTCTCGTTATCAATCGATTCTGGTAATTTTTGCACCCTCCAGAGTCAAGATGAACATCAACCCTGTATTAGAGAAGATAAATCCGATTATAGGCTGCTTAACTGTATGACTATCTAACTTTCCACCAGCACCGAGCTTTACAATAGCGACACTACCATCAACACCGATCTCCCATCCTTTGCTGCCACGAAAATCCTCTAAGCTCTCTTCAGTCATAAACATGATAATCTCTGATTTCCGCTGAACACCGGCCTGTAAACCAAGTGATCCAGCAGCGATATTATAATAATCGACACTCTCTCCATTCACCTTAAGCACACCTTCCCCATATTCACCTCCGACTAATAAACCCGCCTTATAGACGCGCGGAAAGATCAGAATACCTTTAGCTTGTTTTGCTAAATGCTCACCAGCTTTACTATGAACATAAAACTGCTTCAATGACTCATCCGCATAAGCCTCTATCTCTTGTTTACTGATAGCCAGTGCATTAGAGCTAATAACCAAAAAAATAAACAATTTAAAAAAGTATCGATACATTTTTTCTTACCCGGAGTGTAACGGGAACGGCAGCATGTAGGTTGGGGTGAGTGAAACGAACCCCAACAATCAATTCCAATAAACACGGCAATCCTGACAAAAAAACCTCACCATCACATTACCTTTCTTTGCTTGCCTTGTAGCTGCATGGTGACATCTGTTGGGATAAGTGAAGCGAACCCCAACAATCAACTCCAATAAACACGGCAATCCTCACAAAATAACTCATCATCACATTACCTTTCTTTGCATGCCTTGTAGCTGTACGATGGCTTTTGTTGGGCTCACGGTCCCTTCAGCGTTTACCTGCTACCTTATCCCACAGAACTCAGATCTGACTACTAGGGATTACCCATACCCCTGCACTGAATGGCAAAAGTTCAACTACGGGCCTGACTTGACACCACTTTCACTCTATAGAGTATTCTAAAGCTATGCCTTCCTATCAATTTCATCCTGCAGTCAGTCGCTGGTTTGCGCATGAATTCGGTCACCCTTCCGAGGTTCAGGCGTTGGCCTGGCCGGCGATACAGGCAGATAGGAATACCTTGATCTCGGCCCCCACCGGCTCAGGTAAGACCCTGGCCGCCTTTCTCGCCTCCATCGATCATCTGGTTCAGCAGGGTTTGAATCTGCCTTTGGCAGACGAGACCAGCGTACTCTACGTCTCTCCCCTGAAGGCGCTCTCCAACGACATCCATAAGAACCTGGAGCTACCGTTGAACGGCATCTGTGATGCCCTCCTGGAAATGGGCTACCCGGATGTACCGATTCGCGCCATGGTACGTACTGGCGATACCAGTCAATCTGAGCGGACGATGATGAAACGCTCGCCACCCCATATTCTGGTGACCACACCGGAGTCACTCTATATTCTGCTCACCTCTGACTCCGGACGCGAGATGCTGAAGTCGGTACGCAGCGTAATTATCGATGAGATTCACGCCCTGGCGGGCAACAAACGGGGCGCCCATCTGAGCTTGAGCCTGGAGCGATTGAGTTCACTCTGTGACAGACCACCGGTGCGGATCGGCATCTCCGCCACTCAGAAACCCATCGAGGTTATGGCCAGTTTTCTTACCGGAACGCAACAGGATTCCACTCAAAACGACTGCACGATCATCGACACCGGTCATGTCAGGCAGCGAGATCTTGCGATCGAGATCACCGGCTCGCCTATGGAGGCGGTGATGGCCAACGAGGCCTGGGATGAGATCTACCGCCACCTGGAACAGCTGATCCGGCAACACCGCACCACTCTGATCTTCGTCAATACTCGTCGATTAGCTGAACGGACCGCGGCGGCCCTGGCGGAGAGACTTGGTGAAGAGGCTGTCACCTCACACCATGGCAGTCTGGCCAAGGGGCACCGGCTCGACGCGGAACAGCGTCTCAAAGCCGGTTCATTGAGGGCCCTGGTGGCCACCGCCTCCCTGGAACTCGGCATCGATATCGGCGAGGTAGACCTGGTCTGCCAGATGGGCTCCCCCCACCGCATCGCCACCTTTCTGCAGCGGGCGGGACGTTCCGGCCACCAGCTCAACGGCACCCCCAAAGCGCGACTCTTCCCCCTGAGTCGCGATGATCTGGTGGAATCGGTAGCGATGCTCGATGCGATCCGCCGGGATGAACTCGACCGGATTCCGATCCCGGATCAGCCCCTGGATGTACTGGCCCAGCAGATCATCGCCGAGGTTTCCGCCCAGGAGTGGCAGGAGCAGGAGCTCTACCAGCGGTTTAAATCCGCCTACCCCTATCGGCAGCTCTCCCAGCAGAGCTTTCTGGGGGTGGTGCAGATGCTGGCCGACGGCTTCCATACCCGGCGGGGCCGCCGGGGCGCCTACCTGCATCGGGATGGGGTCAACGGCAAGTTGCGCCCGCGACGCAATGCCCGCCTGACCGCGATCACCAACGGCGGCGCCATTCCCGACCAGTTCGACTACGACGTAATTCTGCAGCCCGAGGGGCTGTTCGTCGGCAGTCTCAACGAAGATTTCGCCTTCGAGAGCATGCCGGGGGATATCTTTCAGTTGGGCAACTTCTCCTATCGGATGCTGAAAATCGAGCAGGGCCGGGTGTTTGTGGAGGATGCCCACGGCCTCCCCCCCAGCATCCCATTCTGGTTCGGCGAAGCGCCTGGGCGCAGTGATGAACTCTCCCTGGCAGTCTCCCGCCTGCGAGAGAGGCTCGACGCCCTGCTGGATGAGGAGCAAGCGGCGGCCCTCGATTACCTGCAGCGTGAGTTGCTGCTCCATGCCGGTGCGGCTAAACAGCTGGTGGACTACCTGGCGGCGACCAAGGCTATGTTCGGCCTAGTGCCAAGCCAGCAACGGATCGTCTTCGAACGCTTCTTCGACGAGACAGGAGACATGCACTTCGTGATCCACGCCCCCTTCGGCTCCCGCATCAACAGAGCCTGGGGGCTGGCGCTGCGCAAGCGCTTCTGCCGCCGTTTCAACTTTGAGCTGCAGGCGGCGGCCAATGAGGATAATCTGATCCTCTCGCTCGGCCCCACTCACAGCTTTCCATTACAAGAACCAGCAGGCTACCTGAAGGCGGAGCGTGTCGAACAGGTGCTGATTCAGGCTCTATTGGCCGCCCCCATGTTCCCCACCCGCTGGCGTTGGGTGACCAATATCGCTTTGGCGGTGCCAAGAATGCGCAACGGCAAACGGGTCCCCGCCCCCTTCCAACGTAACGACGCGGAAGATCTGGTGGCGTTGGTGTTTCCGGACCAGCTCGCCTGTTTCGAGAATATACAAGGGGAGCGGGAGGTGCCGGACCATCCATTGGTCAACCAGGTGCTGCAGGACTGTCTGCGAGAACTGATGGACATCGATGGCCTGAAGCAGGTACTTCAGGGTATCGAATCCGGTGAGATTCAGGTGGTTGCCAAAGATCTGCCCACTCCTTCGCCGATGGCCCATGAGATCCTCAATGCCCGGCCCTACGCTTTTCTTGACGACACACCGGCGGAGGAGCGGCGGGCCCTGGCGGTGCAGCAGCGGCGTATTGATGCGGGTAACGCCGCTGAAATGAGACAACTCGATCCGCAAGCCATCGAGCGGGTCAGGCAGGAGGCCTGGCCCCAACCCCGCAGTGCGGACGAACTGCATGACGCCCTAGTGATTAGTGGTTTCATCGTCGAGCAGGAGATATCCCCATTCGACCTGCCAAGCTGGCAGAACTTTCTCGGAGAGCTGCAGCAACAACGACGCGCCACTCGGCTGATGCTAAGCGACCAGGCCCTGTGGGTTGCAGCAGAACAGCTCCAAGCGTTAACCATCGTCTGCCCGGAAGGCAAAACGAAACCGGCCATTGAGCCACTTCCAGCCGAAGAAGCGGAGAGCTTTGACAGGGCCGTCGTTGAGATCCTGCGCAGTCGCCTGGAGAGTCTGGGACCGGTCACCGTGGCACAACTGGCGGAGCCTCTCGGACTCTCCACTGCCAAGGTTGATCAGGCACTGGCCAGCCTGGAGCAGGAAGGCTATGCCATTCAGGGCCATTTCGATCCATCTCAATCTGCTATTGAATGGTGTGAGCGAGGTCTGCTGGCCCGCATCCACCGCTATACCCTCAGACAACTGCGTAACGAAATCGCACCAGTAAGCCCAGGGGAGTTCATGGCTTTTCTATTCAACTGGCAGGGGTTGGATGAGCCCGCCGAAGGAAGCCACGCTCTACAGCGGGTGATCAGCCAACTGGAAGGGGTAAGCCTGCCTGCGGCAAGCTGGGAGACGGAGGTGTTGCCCAGTCGGTTACAGCCCTATTTTTCCGGAGAGCTGGACCAGCTCTGCAGTTCGGGCCAGCTGATCTGGCTACGTCTACATCCGCCGGAAGGCCAGCAGAAAGGCCCTAAAAATCCGGCCATCAAGACCACGCCGCTGGCCTTCATCCTGAGATCCAATCTCCCCCTCTGGCGCCAACAGGATCAGCCCTCCAACGAGGGACTCAGCGCAACGGCTGTAAGAATACTCGAGGTGTTAAAAGCTTGGGGCGCCAGCTTCTTCGATGAGCTGCAACAACAGACAGGCCTACTCAAGACCCAGCTGGAGAATGGTTTGGGTGAACTGGTGGCCTGGGGCCTGGTGACCTCTGATCAATTCCAGGGACTGCGCAGCATGATCTCGCCGCAGAAGAGTCGTCGGCCAAGTCGCCGCCGCAATCCGTTACAGGCTCCACTGGCTTCCGGCGGGCGCTGGTCACTGGTACGCCCTTCACAACCCATCGAGGATCGATTGCAGCGCAGTGAGCAATTCGCCCGGATTCTGCTAATCCGCTATGGCGTGGTGTTCCGCAAACTGCTGGATAGGGAGCCGGGACTCCCCCCCTGGCGTGATCTGCTCTATGCCCTGCGACGTATGGAGGCCCGGGGAGAGATCCGGGGCGGTCGTTTCGTTGAGGGTTTTGCCGGTGAACACTTTGCCCTGCCCGAGGCGGTCGGTCAGCTGCGGGAGCTGAGTAAACAGAAGGATCGTCGGCAACTGATCACCATCAGCAGTGCGGACCCGCTGAATCTCACCGGCATCATCACCCCCGGTAAACGTATCCCGGTACAGTTGGGGCACCGGATTCTCTACAAAGATGGTAAGCCGGTAGCAACCAAGCAGGGGAAGACGGTGACCATCGACGATAGTATAGTGGAAAGCGAGCAGTGGCAGATCAGGAATCTACTGAGCCGCCAGCCCCACCCAGCCAACTATCTGAAACCCGGGCCAGGACCACTGGCTTGAACCTAAAAAAATCAGTTGACCGCTCCATTCTAATGGCAGGCTCCTGATTATGAAGAAAATAGCTTCGATGGTCATGGTCACCTGCTGGGTGAATCACGCTACAGCGTGAATGGCACGCTTGTGGCGGCACATGGCGGCGTTGCAAC
>JARRQD010000170.1:0-8483 GCA_037382205.1 Candidatus Thiodiazotropha sp. | reverse complement strand
GATTGCCGAGCTTTTCGACACCATCGAGAAGCAGTGGGGTTATCTCGATGGCATTATCCATGCAGTCGGCTTTGCCCCGAGGGATCATCTTGAGGGGGGCTATCTGGATAACCTGACCCGGGAAGGTTTCGCCCTGACCCATGATATCAGCGCCTACAGTTTTGCTGCGCTGGCGAAAGCAGGCCGTTCATTGATGCAGGGCCGGAATGCCGCCTTGGTGACCATGAGTTACCTGGGAGCCGTTCGAACAGTGCCTAACTACAATGTCATGGGGGTTGCCAAGGCCAGCCTCGAAGCGAGTGTGCGCTATCTGGCCGACTCACTGGGGCCAGAGGGCATTCGGGTGAACGGCATCTCCGCTGGCCCGATCCGCACCCTGGCAGCATCAGGCATCAAGGATTTCAAAGGTATGCTGGATGAGGCGGAGAAGAAAAATCCGTTACGTCGTAATGTCAGCATCGCCGACCATATCCTCGGTATGGTCTGAGCATATCTCAAAACAGAACCGACCCTAAGGTGCGGCTTGTCGCCGCACCTTTTTTATTTGTCATCTCCGCAGATAAATACGAATGGACGTCAAATAATCACAGAATAGGTTGATGTGTCGGGCCGACTAATCCCCAGATCCTATTACAATGAGCGACTCTTATTTGCCTATTTACAGGGTTACCTATTTACAGGTCAGCTTGCAGATTAAATTATTCTTAAAAAACCTACTCGCCATCCTGATCCTGCTTCAACAGAATCTCCACATCCGCACGGGATTCGAGGTCTTCCAACACTCGATCGTAGAAACCTCTGCCATACAGACGCCGCATGTTTTGCAACGCTTGATCCGTCTCTTCCGATGCAGACTCACCTTCAGTGACTTGTGAAAGAACGAATACTGCAAAGTCCCCCTGGGCCAGCTTGACACGGCCAGAGCTGATCTCTCCCGGTTGCGGCTTTGTGGTACGAAACAGTTCACTCGACAGAGCCGGAGGCAGCTCTCGGCTGTTACGGGTTACCGTGATCGGTCCAGTGACCGGATAGTTACCCGCCACCTCTGTCAACGAATCGAGGGTGGAAATTTCAGCCAACCGCTTGTCCGCCTCGGCACGAGCCTGCTCTTCTGCCTTCTGCTTGGTGAGCAGTTCGACGATGCGACTGCGTACATCCTCGAGAGGCTCCACTGAAGCCTCCTGATGATCCACTACCCGAACCACCACCGAACTGGTTCCGTCGAGCTCGATCAATTCACTGTTGTTGCGCTCCTGAAGTACGTCATCACTGAACGCAGCACCCAACACTTTGGGATTCGCCAATGGACCGGTCTGTTGCGCCCGGGTCATCCAATCACTCTCTTGCACCGTTAGCCCCAGCGCAGATGCAGCGGGCTCTAGAGAGGTCGGATCATCGTAGCTCAGATTGGCCAACTCTTCCGCCATCTCGAAATAGCGTTTCTCACCTTCAGCCAGACGATAGCTCTTCTCCACGTCGGCTTTGGCTTCATCAAATGGCTTGACACTACCGGGCTTGATTCCGGTGAGTTTAATCAGATGAAATCCGAAGCTGCTGCGCACCGGTTCGCTGACCTGCCCCTCTTCAAGACTGAATACCGCCGCTTCAAAAGCCGGGTCCATGACACCCTTGCCGAACATCCCCAGGTCACCACCCGAAGCGGCTGAGCCTGGATCTTGTGAGTGCTGTTTGGCCAGTTCAGCAAAGGACTCACCGGCAGCTAGCTTTGCCGCCAACTCATCGATCTTCTGTTTGGCGGCATCAACCGTTGCCTGATCCGCATCGGCCGTTGCCTGGATCAGAATGTGGCTGGCCTGCCGCTGTTCAGGCAGACCGTAGAGATCTTGGTTATCATCGTAGTAGCCACGCAGTAATTGATCATCAACCTCGACGGTCTCACCAATTGCCGCAGCATCCAACTGGAGATATTCAAGCTTGACCTTTTCCGGTGAAATGAAGCTACTCTCATTCTCCTTGTAGTAGGCCTCTACATCACCGTCATTCACTGCACTGTCCGCCATGTAGTCGGCAGCCGGAATGGTAAAATAGCGAATCTCCCGGGTCTGTTTCTGTAACCGATCGCTCTCACTGAGTTCCCGGGCAGTAATGAATGTCGCACTCTCCACCGCCTGGGTCAGCTGTTCTCCCACCAGCGCACGCCTGACACGATCTTCAAAACCCGTCGGGGAGAGCCCCTGCAGCTGAAGGGCACGCTCATAGGTCTGCTGATCGAAGCGGCCCTCTTTATGGAAAATCGACATACTCAAGATGGCCGCTTGAACCATGCTATTGCTAGTACGCAATCCCATCTCATAGGAGGCCTGCTGCAGCACCTCATCTTTGACCATGCGATTGAGTACCTCACGTCTCATCCGCACATCGTCAAACAGCTCAGGCCGGTAGGCTGAGCCAAGTTGGTCACGCAGCTGTTGGCGAAAACGTTGAAACTGAGACTCCAAGCTCCGTTGTGTAATCTCTACGCCATTGACTGTCGCCGCCACGGGCTCTGAGCCAATACCGAGATAGGATTGGATACCCCAAAGTGCAAATGGGATTGAGATGAGGATGATGATAGCCCAAGCGATCCAGCCTTGAGCCTTATCTCTGATTTCCTGAAGCATGATCAGTGACTCGAAATATTATTATTACCAGGAACTACATCCGGGTATCTGGTTAAACAAAAACGGGGTATCTCATATCAGATACCCCGTTAATGGTTATTGTTGGCGGAGCGGACGGGACTCGAACCCGCGACCCCCGGCGTGACAGGCCGGTATTCTAACCAACTGAACTACCGCTCCTAAATGGTGGGTGCTGCAGGGATCGAACCTGCGACCCTCGCCTTGTAAGGGCGATGCTCTCCCAGCTGAGCTAAGCACCCGGTAGAAGGCGCGCTAGTTTATTGCATCCTTCAACGCTTTACCAGCTTTAAATGACGGGATTTTCGATGCTTTGATCTTAATCGTCTCTCCGGTCTGGGGATTGCGGCCTTCACGGGCAGCGCGTTCTTTCACGGAAAAGGTGCCAAATCCCACCAAAGAGAGTGTATCGCCAGCTTGCATCGCTTTAGTCACGGCTTCGACCATGCCATCAAGCGCACGTCCAGCAGCGGCTTTTGAAATATCCGCGGATTCCGCCATTGCCTCAATTAGTTCGGCCTTATTCATTAATCAGTTTCCCCTATGGTCTGGGCGGATGATTCCGCCTTGCGAATTATATGTGATGGCCCCTCAGGGCCCGAATCGCCAGAGTTTATACCGGCTGCCAGATAGCCTGTCAAGACGTGACCTGTGCGGATATGCCGCAACAGGCCAAGCTGTGACAGGACTTTACGTTCTAAATTAACAGCGTATTAATGCTTGGTGGGCGCCCCAGCTTTTTTACCAGCCTCCTGACCGTGCTTTTTACTGGGTTTTGCGTCCTCGCGTGAGGCCTTGATCTCCTTCGGCTGAGGTGTGTCATTGAGTGCAATTTGTAACACCTCATCAATCCAGCGAACCGGGATGATCTCCAGGTTTTGCTTGATATTCTTAGGTATTTCAACAAGATCCCTCTCATTCTCTTCTGGAATAATGACCGTGGCAATACCACCTCGATGGGCAGCCAGCAACTTCTCCTTGAGACCACCAATCGGCAGCACTTCACCCCTCAGGGTAATCTCACCAGTCATTGCTACATCCGCTTTTACCGGAATTTTGGTCAAAGCAGAGACCAGGCTGGTACACATTCCGACACCGGCACTGGGACCATCTTTCGGGGTGGCTCCCTCCGGCACATGGATATGTACATCGTATTTCTGATGGAAATCCTCTTCCAGGCCAAGTGACTCGGCACGGCTTCTAACCACCGTCATGGCCGCCTGAATCGACTCTTGCATGACTTCGCCCAACTGACCGGTATGACTCAATCGGCCCTTACCAGGCATCAGAGCGGCTTCTATGCGCAACAGTTCGCCACCCACCTCAGTCCAGGCCAGACCAGTAACTTGACCGACCTGGTCGTGCTCATCGGCTCGCCCGTAGCGAAAGCGTTTCACACCCAGATAGTCTTCGAGACGTTTGGGGGTCAGAGTGACCTTGGTCTTGGTCTTCTTCAAGAGAATCTCTTTGACCACTTTTCGGCAGATCTTGGCGATCTCCCGCTCCAGGTTTCTCACCCCGGCCTCGCGGGTATAGTAACGAACGATATCCCGGATGGCAGCCTCTCTAACGATCAGCTCCTCCGGTTTCAGACCGTTGTTCTCCATCTGCTTTCGCACCAGATAGCGCTCGGCGATGTTGACCTTCTCATCCTCGGTGTAGCCGGAGAGACGGATCACTTCCATCCGATCGAGCAGAGCGGCCGGGATATTCAGGGTATTGGCCGTGGCGACAAACATCACCTCAGAGAGATCGAAATCGACCTCAAGGTAGTGGTCATTGAAGGTATGGTTCTGTTCCGGATCGAGCACCTCCAGCAGAGCGGAGGCGGGATCACCTCTGAAGTCCATCGCCATCTTATCGATTTCATCAAGCAAGAACAGTGGGTTACGTGTCTTCACCTTACTCAGATTGTTGATGATCTTACCCGGCAGTGCACCGATGTAGGTGCGACGATGACCACGTATCTCAGCCTCATCCCTTACCCCACCAAGGGCCATGCGGGTAAATTTACGGTTGGTTGCTCGGGCAATGGATTGACCCAGTGAGGTCTTACCAACACCTGGAGGCCCAACCAGACAGAGTATTGGCCCCTTCAGCTTGCGTACCCGCTGCTGTACGGCCAGATATTCCAGAATACGCTCCTTAACCTTATCCAGGCCATAGTGATCCTCATCGAGCACGGTATTGGCCGCACCGATGTCGTTACGGATCTTGCTGCGTTTCTTCCAGGGCAATCCGACCAGGGTGTCGATATAGTTGCGCACCACAGTGGCTTCCGCTGACATGGGGGACATCAGCTTGAGTTTGTTCAGTTCGTTGTTGGCCTTCTCTTTGGCCTCAGTAGTCATCCCGGCATTTTCGATCTTTTTCGTCAGATCCTCGATTTCGTTGGGTGCATCGTCCATCTCACCCAACTCTTTCTGAATGGCCTTCATCTGCTCATTCAGGTAGTACTCCCGCTGGTTCTTCTCCATCTGGCGCTTGACCCGGCCACGGATCCGCTTCTCCATCTGCAGGATATCGTTCTCACCCTCCATCAGCCCCATCAGATGCTCCAGACGCTCTCTGACATTGGGCATCTCCAATACATGCTGCTTCTCCTCAAGCTTGAGAGACATATGCGCTGCGATGGTGTCGGCCAGACGACTGGGATCATCAATACTGGAGAGAGAGGTCAGCACCTCAGGGGGGACTTTTTTGTTCAGTTTGACATATTGATCGAATAGGTTGGTGGCCGAGCGCATCAGCACCTCAGTCTCTCTGCCGGCCAGATCGATGCTGTCGGTGAGGGTTTCGAGGCGGGCGGTAAAAAATTCGTCGTTCTCCACAAATTCGATGATCCTGGCCCGCTCGCCCCCTTCAACCAGCACCTTGACTGTGCCGTCGGGCAGCTTCAGCAGTTGCAGAATGTTGGCCAGGGTACCGATGGCATACATATCGTCGATATCCGGTTCGTCCACGTCGGCGCTTTTTTGCGCCGCCAGCAGGATCTGCTTATTGCTTTGCATGGCCGAGTCCAAGGCCAGGATCGATTTATCCCTGCCGACGAACAAGGGAATAACCATGTGAGGATAGACAACCACATCACGTAGCGGCAATACCGGAACGATGTTGGCCGTATCTCTTGTCAAACTGGTGTCTTTATATTCTTGGCCCATTCACTTGTCCTCATTAGGCGGCAGCCTGCCTGAAAATGCTTCAACTGCAGGCGCCACAGTGCAATACAGGGATTCTTAACTGGCAGGCTCACTTGTTGATTAGCCTGCAGCGTCTGTTGTGACGATTGAATAATGTATATATGGCCTGAAACCAGATCTTTCAAGCCGTTTCTTGGATAATCATCAACGGAAAAAAACAAACAGCAATCGTGCCATGTTTGCAATCACCAGCCTGAATCGACCCTCAGTCGTTCAGGCTGGCTGAGTTAGCTTCTGGCGAAATGACGTGGCAGATCAATCAGATGCTGCAATCTGCTTATCGTTGTTCTCGTAAATCATCAAAGGATCTGATTCACCGGCAATCACCCCTTCATCCACAACCACTTTGGTGACATCATCCATTGAGGGCAAATCATACATGGTGTCGAGCAACACCTGTTCTAAAATGGTGCGTAGACCCCGTGCACCGGTCTTTCGCGCCATCGCTTTGCGGGCGATTGAACGCAATGCATCATCTCTGAGCTCCAGCTCGCAGCCTTCCATTTCGAACAGGCGGGCATACTGTTTACTCAGTGCATTCTTCGGCTCGGTCAGGATCTTGACCAGAGAGTCCTCATCCAACTCCTGCAGTGTGGCCACCACTGGCAGACGACCGACAAACTCAGGAATCAAGCCATACTTAATCAGATCCTCAGGCTCTACATCGACGATGATATCACCGACAGAGCGGGAGTCGTCTTTGCTCTTGACCTCGGCTGAGAAGCCGATACCACCCTTTTCAGAGCGGTCTTTGATGACCTTTTCCAGACCGGCAAAGGCGCCACCCACGATGAACAGGATATTTGAGGTGTTGACCTGCAGGAACTCCTGTTGAGGGTGCTTTCTCCCGCCCTGGGGCGGTACAGAGGCTACCGTGCCTTCAATCAGTTTCAACAGTGCCTGCTGCACCCCTTCACCAGATACATCACGGGTGATGGAGGGATTATCGGATTTTCGGGAAATCTTATCGATCTCATCGATATAAACGATACCAGTCTGCGCTTTTTCAACATCATAGTCGCACTTTTGAAGCAGCTTCTGGATGATGTTTTCAACGTCTTCACCCACATAACCGGCTTCGGTCAGGGTGGTTGCATCTGCAATGGTGAAGGGCACATTCAACATTCTGGCCAGGGTTTCCGCCAGCAGGGTTTTACCCGAACCGGTGGGACCGATCAGCAGAATATTCGACTTTGCCAGTTCAACCTCGTTGTCCTTGCCGATCACATCAAGCCGTTTGTAGTGGTTATAAACCGCTACAGAAAGTACCTTTTTCGCTCTCTGCTGACCAATAACGTATTGATCCAAGGTCTTTTTAATTTCCTGAGGTTTCGGCAATTTGTTGATGTTGTCGTCACCAGGCTCCTGCATCTCCTCGCGGATGATGTCGTTGCAAAGCTCGACACACTCATCGCAGATAAAAACGGAAGGGCCGGCAATTAGTTTCCGCACCTCATGCTGGCTTTTGCCGCAAAAGGAGCAATACAACAGCTTGCCGTCGTCACCTTTACCGCTCTTGTCACTGCTCATATTTCACTCCTTCAAGCCAAAATCAATCTGCTTTCTATTTCAATCATATCTAACTGCACCTAGATGGCAAGGTTAGAGATCAAAAACACTGACTTAAGACACACCATCCATTGCCCTCTAAGCCGCATTACAGAGCTCAGTGTCAGTTGTTCTCACCACTGATACGATCTGACAATACAGAGTCGATCAGGCCATAAGACACAGCCTCATCACCACCCATGAAGTTATCCCGCTCGGTATCGACCGCAATTTTTTCCAGGCTCTGGCCAGTATGGTGAGCCAGAATGGTATTCAATCGCTCTCTCAGCAGCAGAATCTCTTTCGCGTGGATCTCAATATCTGTCGCCTGCCCCTGAAAACCGCCCAGAGGCTGGTGAATCATCATCCGCGAATTGGGCAGACAGTAGCGTTTGCCCTTGGCGCCACCCGAGAGCAGCAGCGCCCCCATACTGGCCGCCTGACCAATACACATGGTGCTGACATCGGGTTTGATGAACTGCATGGTATCGTAGATCGACAGGCCCGCTGTGACCGATCCACCGGGGGAATTGATGTAGAGGTGGATATCCTTGTCTGGATTCTCCGACTCAAGAAACAGCAGTTGAGCCACCACCAGATTGGCCATTTGGTCTTCCACTGGCCCAACCAGAAAGATAACTCTCTCCTTCAACAACCTGGAATAGATGTCGAAAGAGCGCTCGCCCCGGGCTGTCTGCTCGATTACAATCGGCACAAGACCCAGGCCTTTTGCGTCCGGCATTCCTGACACTGTATCAATCATGGTCTAAGTTTCCCCTCTCCTTTCAACCCTGCTCCGTCAGTTCGGCAAAGGTTGTCTGCTCTTCAGTGATAGTAACCTGTTCAAGCACCCAGTCTACCACCTGATCTTCCATTACGACATTCTGCACAGCAGCTAACTGCTTTTCGTCGCTGTAGTAGTAGTTAACTACCTCTTCAGGCTTCTCATAACTGGCTGCAAACTCTTCAATTCTCTTCTTCACACGATCGTTATCGACCTGCATCTCATTTTGCTTAATGATTTCACCAATAAGCAATCCCAAAGTAACCCGCTTCTTTGCCTGGTCTTCAAACAGCTCCCGGGGCAGCTCAACGG
>JARRQD010000169.1:0-20433 GCA_037382205.1 Candidatus Thiodiazotropha sp. | reverse complement strand
TTTTGCTTGGCCTGTGTCGCGAGTTTTTGTAAATCGCGAGCTTGTGGAATGGCTTTGGGGTTCGCACTCAGTGGGGCAATGATCAGTAGTTGTAACAATATCGTGACCAGTAGAGGGCTTCGGTTTCGGGGTGGCATGGAATCTCTCATGAATTGGGGGCCATTGGATCCTACTTGTCAGGCACTAACGGGAGCTGCTTCAGTCAGGCTTTTATCGCCCATCTGGGCGGCTGACGTCCAGTCGCGCAGGGATGGGTTGCTGTCGCTTTAAAACAAGAAGGTCTTTTGTTGCACTTGCTTTGATGGGCAGGCTCAATTGATGGCATCGTAGGATGCCATTAGCGAATCATGCAACAGTATCTTGTACTCTTGCTGGGAATTATACCCAACGATGGGATCGGCAAGTAGCTTTCCATCGGCATCCAGAATCAGCAGGGTCGGTACGGCAAATATCTCATAGCGCTCTTTGAATTGGCGACTGCGAATCAGGTCACCGTTGAAGTCGGTAACTTTGCCGCCTGCATAGATATCGAACTCTTTGATCAAAGGCAGGTTTGGCTCGGTATCATGCGACAGTGGTTCGAGTATCTCGCGTTTCAATCGGCTGCAGTAACCGCATCCTTCAGATTCGAAAATAACCATGATAACAGTATGGTTTTGTCGTGCCAGGGTGGCTGCGTCGGCCCAGTTGGTATTGGGGGTGATGGGATCTGCAAGACTCTGTGAGCTGCTGATCAGAAGAAATATTGAGATTAAACTCTGCTTTATCATCACTAAAATACGGCATAATTGATGACTTGATGTGTCAGTATATAGGTTTTTTCTAATATTGCAATGCGCGTATTTATTTTGGCGTCGTTGCACGCCGTGCAGGGATGCACAAGTGTCGCGGGCACATGGATGTGCAGGAGCGACCCTTGCCCTGCACCCCCACAAACGCACCCTTCACGCTGTCCAACTGATCTTTTTAGGTTAAAGACGCTTTTGTGACTGAAAATCTGGCAGAATGAAGCATAATGCTTATTATGATGAGCAATATGCAATATGTGGAGTTAGGGGTTTCCCAATCCGTGAAAAGTTGTCAATCGGCAGCAGCTGCGAATCAGTCAGCCACTTGCCGAAAGCGATTAAAGCGTTTTCGATAACCCTGCTTGGCCAGGTATGCGGGTACATGGCTCTGTAGGGATTGGGGGGTAATACCAAGTGCCAACAGGCCGTTGTCGCTACAGATACTATCGGTCTGCAGTGAGTGATAGTTGTCCATGGTAAAGGGCTTGCCCGGCAATACCCCAAGCAACCGCGCCTGCAGGCGGGAGAGGCTGGGGCTCAGAGGGAGAATTAAACGACGTAATCCGAGCTGTTTGGCGCAGTATTGAACCAGCTCTTTCAAGCTGTAGATCTCCGGTCCACACAGGTCGTAGTGGGCACCAGCGGTGGATGGATCCTCAAGCGCCCGAGCAAAGGCTTCCGCCACATCACCCACATAGACAGGGGCGAAACGGCTGTGGGGGGAGGCCAGTGGAAAGACGCCTGGTGACAGGCTCAGCAGGGAGGCAAATCGATTGAACAGTCCGTCCCCTGGGCCGAAAATCACCGAGGGTCGAAAACTGGTGACCTTCAGTGCGGAGCTGCCATGGGTGTGAGCGCGATTTTCCCCCTCTCCCTTAGTGCGTAAATAGTTGCTGGAGCCCTTGGCTGCATCCGCATGCAGCGCACTCATATGCAAAAGCCGGCTTGCCCCGCTCTTGATCGCTGCATCCACGATCTCATCGACCAATGCGACATGGATCGTCCTGAAGCGACGCTTTTTTGTCTCGTTGAGAATGCCGATCAGATTGATCACGGTCTGACAGCCGATGAAATGCTGCTGCAGACTGGCGGAGTCAAATTGGTTGACTTTGACCAGTTCCACGCCCGGGTAGACTTTCAATCCGATATGGCGTTGGGGATGGCGAGAAAGCAGGCGGCATGCGTACCCCCTTTTACTTAACACCGATACCAATCGGCGACCGACAAATCCACATCCACCAAGTATACAAATTCGATTCATTATCTGTTCCTTGTCATCGGAAGAACTGATTGGATTATCTCAAACAAACTAAGGAACCTCTGAGTTATCTACACGAGCGAACGCCGGAATCTATGTGCCTGATTTACCTGGATCCCGGTACGCCCCGGGATAACGAAAGGTATCTAAACAACGCTCCCCTAAAGATGAATCACCAACTCGCCCATCTATTTTTGAGTGTCTGTTCCGCCGCTTTACCCAGACAGTGGCTTAGGGCTCCCATTATGATATTCAATGAATGGCCAGTAACGGCATGCCAGTTCGTTTGCGCCCACAGAGTATGAGTTATTTTGCACAGTGCGTCACGGTTATTTGTTACCGGAAAGTTTGGTTTGGCAGTGAAATGGTAACCCGTTTGATGGCGATGGCAAGTGCCATAGTGTCGCTACTCTGTTGCTTCATTCGGTTCTTCAGTCAGATCCGTTTCACTGCTAAGTCCAGTCTGTGGCTCAGGTTTTGGCAATAGGCTTTGCAGTGGAATCGGTATAGGCAGTTGTTTGAACAGCAGTATCTGGCCCTGTCGATTGCGCATGATCATTCGGCCACTGTCGAGGGCATACTGATAGGTCTGGGAGGCGCCATTCGCCAGGTCATACAGCCGCAGCAGATCCTGATCAATTTCATAGCGACCATCACGATAGGTCTCTGCGTCGGCATAGACACGAAAATAGCCATACATCACCAGTACGATTTCTCCGCCCTGACCAATCCAGATGCCATCCACTTCTGAGCGAGGCAGGTTCCTGTAATAGGGCGGCAAGGCGTAGGATCCTGAGGGTTGAGCCGGCGGATAAGCGTTGGCATAGGCGGGTGGCCCATAGTAAGGGTAGGGGTATGGATTAACCCGGTCACTGTCATTGTACCAGTTGTCTCCCCGTTTGTAGCGATGTGCCAGATCACCCATGGTGTCCATCATGGCTAGCATGGCGCTACTCATGATTTGTGAGGCCGAGTTGCCGGCATAAGTTTGGGGTATGACTGCAGAGAGCAGTAGCACTAAGCCGATTACACAGCCCTTAAACCAAGTTTCTCGACTACCTTTGAAGCTGAAAAAGCGCTGGTTGAGGCGGCTAGATCTTGGCGATCGTCTGTATTGGCTTATTGCGGCGGCCAATAAACAGTCTATTTTTACAACAGGTTGATTATCCATGACTCGATCAGAGATTTTATAACTAAGGTCCCGGCTGGTGGTGCTTGCAGACACAATCTGAGATTGCCAATGGCAACTCGCCTGCCCATCAATTCAGCCACGGCACTATGTTGATTGGATGATTATTCATCAATATCAGTCGCCACACCACAAAAATGCATGATATCATTGGATTTTACCTTGCAATTCATGGCATACATTAACACCGAATGTTGTGATATTGTAAATTCTCGCAGAGTCTGCGATTAATAGTGCGACTGGTTTCTGCGGGCTTTGGTTTTGATGCGAGTGTGGTATCCAAGCGGCTGTCTCGTTCGTTATCAGTCAATGTTCACCCTGACAGGTGACAAGAATCAGATCTGACCGGTCTGTTATCCATAGAATTTAAGTGTGCTGTTGGAGGGTTTTGATGAGTTCTCAAGGGGGAGCAGTTAAAGAGCGCAGAACCGTCACTCAAGATTTGATTGACAAGCTTTTAAAAGAACGACAAGAGATGCTGGTCATGTTTTGTGAGGTGGCTGGATTGGAGCCGTACCATCGTTCCGCTTCATTGGATGAGCAGTTACAGACCTTTTGTCAGGTACTGATCGACTATACTGCATTTGGCCATTTTGAAGTATTTGGTTATGTCAGCAATGGCAATGAGCGACGCAGCGGTGTCCTGCAGGTTGCAGAAAAAATCTATCCTGAGTTTGTTAAAGCCAGTGAAGTCGCTGTCAATTTTAATGATCGATATGACCTCTCTGACCATCAGCTGCAGCTTGATCACCTGTCTGAAGATCTGAGTCATCTGGGTGAGGAGATGGCTGTGCGGATTGAGTTGGAAGATCAATTGTTGGCAACCATGCTGGATCGTTAATCTGCATCTTGGGGCCAGTTTGAGCGTGATGATCCATCGTTCACAATTCTACTGGCTGATAAGCCGCGTACTCCGAGCTTTGGTTTGAGTTGTATAACCATCACACTTCGGAATAATTAATCGTCGTAATATTATAACATTGTTCACATTTCCGCTCTGATGTGAATAAATCTCACTTATAACGTTTAATTATTTCACCTCATCATCTAGACTAACTTTGTGTAACATGCTGAGTTAAATGGCAGTTTTACCTTACCCTATGGTGTGAATGCAGCGGCAAGCCTTGCAACAGATCCACCAGGTGGTCAGTCAACCATTGTATTGAGGACTTGAATAACTTTGGGCGTTCAGCAGACGGTTGGAGAGTTTCTTGCGCCATTACGACGCTGTCCCTCATGGCAGGTCAATCTGGAGCAGTTTCAAATCGGTATCGACAATCGCCATATCGACGTGGCGATCAGTCATCAATTCCGCAGTTCACTCTTGTCTTTGGTGGAGAAGATTGTCCACGAAGATCTGGCAAAGCATGGCTGGGCCAATACCGGACAGTTCTCATCAGGCGCCGATATCGATCGCTTTAAAGAAAACTATCGTAGTGTCCAGCAGGGGGCATTGGAACAGATTCATGCCAACACAGCCGTCAAAGAGTTGTTGCAGCTGCTGCATCTGGTACTGCTCAAGTTGATGCTGGATGCGCCACAAGTCGCACTCTCTAAGTTGCGCGCACAACTGCAACAGGATGTTGAATCCACTGCCGATTTACATAGTGGCCGTGCCATGGAGATGCATGATCGTCTCGTTGGACTCGCCCAACTCGAGCCGGGAATTCGCTATCGCACCCTGAATCGCTTGTTCAAGATTGTACAGCGCCTTGAGTCCAAAGAGCTGCGAAAAATGCGTAAATCGGTGGTTGGCAGCTCTTGGGTGGTGTCGAAGCAGATACTCTTCAACCCTCTGCTGAATCTGCCAGACCTGACCAGTGAAGAGTTTCTGCTGAATCACTATCCACTGCTTTGTGTGGATCGTGAGGGAGGCAACTACTTTGATCTGGCCAATCGTTATGTTACCACCACCTACAGCGACTATCTGCCGGATTGGGCAAAACCTCAAGATACGCAGAGCCATTCACAGCAGACCGGAGAGACTGCCCAGTTTCAAATCACTCAGCGAGAGAGACATAGTGGCTTTTCAGAATTTCTTGAGGGACAGCGAATTCTAGAGCGCAATCTCTCAGCAAAAGAGTTTAAAGAGATCTATGTCAGTTGGCTTGACGATCCGAGAAATTTGGAGATGATGCTCAAGCAGACTGGTGAGATCAAAGGGGGGTGGTTTTCTCGCCCTCCGGTGAAAAAACAAAAGCCTCTGTGGGAAAATCCCGAGCACAATAAATTACACCAGCAGCTGAAGTCGAATCTGTTGAAAGAGTTTGATCGCTCCGGACTGACTCGACGGGCAATTGCCGCCTATCGAGCAGAAAGACTCTATCGACAGTTCAGTGGTCAGATCTCTAACCGGGAGATCTATCACTATCTGATCGATGCACTGCCAAAAAGGGCTTTGTTGAAAAAATTCTCATCGATGCCAGACAAAGGGGCAACGATTATCAAAGCGCTGGATGTGGTGTATGGATACATTCGCCGTATGCCGGCAAACAAACAGCAAGGTTATGCGATTCGTTATCTGAAAGATTTTTTAACCTTTCGCAGAGACCTGAAACTGGCCTACTACACCTTTCAGCAGATGAGTCGTATGAATATTCTGCTAGACGCTGAAAGCATACAACTGTCACGGGACAATGGCAGTCTCTATGAGTTTCGTCTCAGTCAGGATGGGGATGCACAGGAAAGCAAGATCAAGGCCCATGCCATTCTTAAAGCGGATATCAGGGGATCGACCGAGATCACCAGTCAGCTTGTGGAGAAGCGGCTCAATCCGGCCACCCATTTCAGCATGAACTTTTTTGGGCCGATTACCAAGCTGTTGAACCGTTTTGGCGCGAAAAAGGTGTTTGTTGAAGGGGATGCCCTGATACTCAGTGTTTTGGAGACAGGCGCCATCTCAACCCAGGGGATGACCGTGGCCAACGCCTGCGGTCTGGCGAGAAGAATCCTGCTGGTCATGGAGGCGCAAAACAGTCAGAACAAGGCGCATAATCTGCCAAAGCTGGAGTTGGGCCTGGGGATCGCATTCAGCAGTGAGGCGCCGGCCTATCTTCACGATGAGCAGCGCAAAATCATGATCTCACCGGCCATCAATGAGGCTGACCGATTATCCTCCTGCTCTTCTGAGCTACGACACGACACCAGTTGGCGTAAAAGTCAGCGGCATCGTGTTGAGGTTTTCTCCGATGATGGCGGCACAGAGAACAAAGGGGCCAGACGGCTGCGATATAATGTAAATGGTATTGAGCTTGCACCTCCCGCCTTCAAGAAGCTTAAGTCGGAAATGGTTTTGCATAAAATGAAAGTGCACAGCCGCTCAAGAGAGGGGGATACCTATCATGTTGGAAGATTTGTCGATCGCAGAGGCAGTGCCCACTGGCTGGTGATCCGAGAGGCCGTGATCAAGACCTGGCAACGGCAAGATGGCATGCCGAGCGTGGCGCAGGCCGACGCCCACTTCTATGAAGTGGTGACCGACCCTGGGCTGATTGGTAAGGTGAAAAGCCGTCTCAATGCGAAAAAGGCGCCGAACCCGATGGAGAATCAGACTGAGGAGGATGTCATACCCTTCAGTCTTGAATCAGACGCCTGACGCCTTTGCCTCTATGGGAGCCAGCCACTTTTTAGGAACGACTTTAGGCTGTTCACCAAGGCGGTAGTTGTAGATTACTGTATAGGCCAGAACCCGCTTCAGGTACTCTCTGGTCTCATGGAACGGGATGGTTTCAATCCAAATGTCAGTCGCCTGGGTATGATCAGGCAGCCAGCTTTTTACCCGATGTGGGCCCGCATTGTAGGCTGCGGTCGCCAGTACCGGATTCTCCTGCAGTTGCCGGTAGATCTTATTCAAATAGCCGGTACCCAGTCTGATATTCACTTCCGGTCGAAACAGGTCGTCCAGCTTCGGCGGCGACTGTTTCAGCTCCTTGGCGACCTGTTTGGCGGTTTTTGGCATCAGCTGCATCAGGCCCCTGGCTCCAGCAGAGGATCTTGCATCACTGATAAAAGCGCTCTCCTGGCGTAGAATGGCATACACCCAGGCCCGGTCAATACCATGCCCCTTGGCCTGCCCGGTGATGGTCTCTCGATGGGCCAGCGGAAAACGCAGCTCCAAGTCGCTCCAGTGCCGAAGTTTTGCCAAAGTGATGATGCTTTGCGAAGGCCAGTTCCACGCTTGCGCCAAGTAGGCGGCTGCCTTCAACTCATCCGGTGTGGCCGCTTTCAGCGCCATATTCCACTCTCGTCGGGCTGACATGGGGCGCTTGAGGATGTGCAGTTCACGGGCCCTTTGCAGGCCTGGATTCAAGGCGATTGCTGAGCTGGTTTTTTGATCTGAAGGCAGAGCGATATGCTCCAGTTTCGGTGGTAGGCCCAACTGGTTGGCCGCCATGAAACCATAATAACTGCGCTGCTGTGCAAGGGCTTTCAGGATCACATTGGCTTCACTTTTGCGATCCAGCTCCAGCAATGCACGGGCATGCCAGTATTGCCATTGGGGCTCGCTGCTTTCGCTTGTGGGGAGCGAGTCCACCAGCTGCAGCACCCACAGCCAGTCATTGACTTGAAGTGCCGCCTGCAGGGCTTTCTCAGAGACTTTACTGTCCAGTTTCAAGTCTTCCGGTAGTAACTGGTTGAAGCGTTGAGTGAGTTGCTTATCCGGCTCTCTGGCCAGACCGCCAGCAAGCGCATAGATCGCCTTCTGTTGCTGTTTTTTTGAAAAGACTTTCTGAGATTGGAGTCTCTCCCAGGCGCTGAATGCGGCCTCCACATCCCGCCAGGCCAGTTTTTGGATCGCCTGGATGGCCATCTCATCCTTCATCGGATGGTCGATCCCGTAGAGTTCTGCAATTTGTAGCGGTTTTCGATAAAGCTTGAGCCAGAGATCTGCGATCGGTTGTTCCGATTTGTTGAGGTAGCGTCGCAGATAGTTGGCCAAGCGGATTTGACGCTGTGTCATGGCCAGATTGAAACGCTGCCAAACCAGTGCTTGTGTCAGATGGCCAGCTTTTCGCCAGCTGGTGAATACCGGATCACAGACTTTTGGTTGTGATCGGCCGTTCAGCCAGAGTCCAGCAACCTCCTCATAGGCCTGTTCAGCCTGACCAGTTTGGATCATGGCATAGAGTCTGCGGCACTGTTGTCTGACGCTACCACCCTGTTTGGCGAACTGCAGGTAGGTTTTCCATAGTTTGTGTTTGGCAAGAAATCGTAGCCACTGATTATTCAGCAAGTCTTGCAGTGGCGTTCCTTGCAGGCGATTCAGTCTGTTTCGAATCCCAGTGACTGATTGTTGATCGATATTTTTCACCGTCTCCTGGTAGTCTAAGTAGACCAGTAGGGGATAGCTGATCAGTTCTTCCCTTAATGTTTGGTAGCTCGCCAGGTCACCTTTTGATAGTGCTGATTCTGCAGCTAAAAAGTGCTCTCTTTGCTGAGCCAATCGCGGCTCATCCAGGTTGACCTCAGCGGCGGTGATTTTCAGCGGCAGTAGCGCGAAGAGCAATCCGAAACGGAGTAATTTGTAAAAAACAGATGTATGGGTCATTTTGCTCATCCGTTGTTGATAGGCAACGTTTGGGGAGGCCTGAACTTCAGCTTCTATCACCCCAACTTACTTGCGTTGATAAAAATTGCCCAGCAAAGAGACAACCAGGGTTGGCATGTCATAGCTGTTTTATCGACCGGATAAATCTTCACTTTAACCGAATTTACAATTGCGATAATTAGACGGTGTTAGGTAGTGAGTTGGCGCAACGTGACGCCTTGGTCAAAGCAAGCTTATGGCTTGCTACTCTCAGTTTGCCAAAGGTGCTTTATCCGGCTGGGTGACAACAGTTCGATCCAATGGACAACCGGTGTGGTGTCTGGCGCTGTTTTGCTGATATGCGTCAGGCAACCGATATTGGCAGTCGCAATGATCTGTGGCTCTCCCTTGATGAGTGCCTCAGTTTTGCGTTCACCCAGTTGTGCGGCCAATTGCGGTTGCAGGATGGAGTAGGTTCCGGCTGAACCACAACACAGATGTGCGTCAGCAACCGGAGTCAGCCGATAGCCTATTTCGGTCAAAATGGTCTCCACAACCCCAGTGATCTGTTGCCCGTGTTGCAGGGTACAGGAGGCGTGAAATGCGATCCGTGGTAACTCATTCAGCGGTTGTCTCAGTGGTTCGAGCTCCTCCTGCTGAAGAATCTCTGCGATATCTTTACAGCGGCTGACGAGCTGCTTGGCCTTCTCTGCATAGGCGTTGTCTTCTGCAAGTAGTTTGTCGTAACTCTTCACCATCTGTGCACAACCACTGGCGGTGATGATCAGCGCTTCTGCCTGATCTTCAAGCAGCGGCAACCATTGATCGATATTATGCCTTGCCGCTTTGCGAGAGGCTTGATGGTCATCAAGATGGTGTTCGACTGCGCCGCAGCAGCCCGCTTTGGGTGTAGTGATCAGCGAGATACCAAGTCGGTCCAGTACTTGGGCGGTGGCCAGGTTGATCGTTGGAGCCAGTGCTGGTTGGACGCAGCCATCCAATATCAACATTTTACGACGATGGTGGGCTATTGGCCAATCGCTCTCATCGATCGGTACTTTTTCGGGAATGGTGCGCTTGAGCTTGGTCGGCAGTATGGGTTTGCTGAGTCTGCCAAGACTCAATAGCGCGGTAAACAGGTTGGTACGGGGGAGCACTTTGCGTAACAGCCAACGCACCGATCTCTCAATTAGGGGGCGGGGCTGTCGTTGATGCAGATGCTGTCGTCCAATTTCAAGCAGTCGGCTGTAGTCGACGCCTGATGGGCAGGTGGTTTCACAGGCGCGACATAACAGACAGCGATCCAGATGTTGCTGTACAGCCGCACTCGGGCTGGCCCCTTCAAGCAACTGCTTCACCTGATAGATTCGTCCGCGGGGACTGTCCAGTTCGCTACCGAGCAGTTGGTAGGTTGGACAGGTCGCGGTGCAGAATCCACAGTGTACGCAATTGCGTAGAATCGATTCCGCTTCTCGGCCCTGTTCAGATGATAGAATGTCAGAGGTTAATTGAGTCTGCATACTCTCAGTTTACTAGGAATCTAATGCGCCCCAAATCCGGCACGATTGGAGATGCCGGATGGCCATTGTATGTGTTTTCAGAGGAAAACCAAGATATTCCATAAGAACCTGAAGGGAGTTGGCAGGCTTACCGGTGGTATAACTTTTGGCAGAGAGGTTTTGTATGTCGGATCAGCTCAGCAAGCAGCGATTGGTTGAGCGGTTGGAACAGTTTCCACCTTTTCAGAAGCTGGGTGTAAAAGTCGTCTCGATCAGGGATGATTGGGGCGGCGTGCGGCTGGTTCTGCCTTTAACCCACGCCACCCGAAATCCTGGTGGCAGTATGTTTGGTGGTAGTATTGCGGCACTGGCTGATCCGGTACCCGCATTGGCCTGCAACCATCGCTTTCCAGGTTATGATGTGTGGACCCGTGGACTGAGCGTGGATTTTCGCAGCCCTGGACGCAGCGATTTGGAGTTACGATTTGAGTTTCCAGGTGCCACATCGAGACAAATCGCCTATGAGCTTGCAGAGCGGAACAGAAGCACGCCGGCTTTTGAGTTTGGAATCTATGGGGCTGGTGGGGAGCTGGTTGCTTGGGTAAACAATCGTGTGGCGATCCGACCCAGTCGGTAAATCGACTGTTACAAAGGCGTCTCAGCATGTGAAGTGAGGGGTTTGTAAAAGCCCTTACGGATATTGAAAGTTTTTATGTTAGGTCAGTACACTCCGGCTGTACGGGTGGAGACCATAACTGAAATAACGAGAAGGTGAAGATGACTGATTCAAACAATGACATGGATTTTGAATTGAGCAGTGCCATTGCTGCATTTGAAGGTAAAAACTTCTCCCGCGCCGCAAATCTGCTCTCACCATTGGCCGAGCAGGGCAGTGTTGAGGCTCAGTATCGTATGGCCATCATGTCCCAAGGGGGGCTGGGCATCACAGTGAATGAGCTGATGGCATATAAGTATATGAAGGCGGCCGCTGAATCGGGGCATGCCATGGCTCAGCATGGACTTGGATTTATGTACCTGGAGGGTGAGTGCGTGGAGCAGAACCTGGAAAGAGCCGTTGAGTGGTTCAAAAAGGCGGCGGAACAGGGGCTGGCTGGATCTCAAACCACCCTGGCGATGCTCTATGAAGAGGGACGTGGCGTGGAGAAAGATCCTGAAGAGGCCAAGCGCTGGTATAAGCGGGCAGGTTTCTGAACTACCAGGGGCGCTTACTCTGGGAGAATAAACCGCAATTTGTCGTGGATATCATTCACTTTGTGGTTTCTATTTGCATCGGCTTAGCGCCTCACGACGGTCGAGACCCTGTATGTAAGAACCTTTCGCCCCAATCCTTTCTACTGAGTTATCAGCAGGACGGCAACAGGCCTTAGATCAGGGTTGACCAGAGGCTCTCATAATCGGAGTCGCTATCCAGATCATTCCGATCGTCTTTCATTTTCTGCGCAGCGCTTTCATCCAGGTGGACAAACTGGTATTGAGAAATCGAGCCGCTTGATTCCAGCAGTCTGGTGAGCTTGACCTCCTGGGTTGTCTCCCCGTCATTGATCAGCAGCGTCTTGCCCAGGCTAAATGGGTAGGAGGGGCAGACCAGGCTGGTGGGTTGGCCGGATGTGCCAACTTCTGGCAGCAACAGGCACTTCTCCTGCTGGCCGCTATCCTGCTCTGTCAGCTTAGCCGTGACCGCCATGGCGTTTGGCGCAATCATTTGCACCCCAACCAGCATCGACTCATCCGTGGCACTGCGCATCCAGCGCACCATGCCGACGCCAAATTGGGCGGCAGACATGGCCGACTGTACGCCAATCAACTCGCCAACCTGGATCTTGGGAATCTCTTTACCGCGCCAGTCCAGGCAATAGCCACCAGCGCTCTCATTGATTGTAGTGAACAGGCAGGTGGACTTATCCAATTCTGACTCCTTGTCGTCTTGCCAGATTTCGATCTCGGGCTCCTCCGTCAGCTCGCTGGCATCCGTGGAGTTAGGCCCAAACTCTTCGAAGTTACCCCGTCGTGGGTTATAGGAGGCAATGTCCATCGGCTGCAGAGAGAACCTGCCCTCCACATGCAGCTCGTTGCCATGGGCGAATTGTGCATCGATCCAGGTGGTTCCACTCTCCTCATCTGGCTTGGTTGCTGCAGGTGGAACATCTCCCAGGGTAATCAATTTGTGGACTGAGCGAAGGCCCACGGCAATTCTGAGTTCAAAATTCAGTTTGGTGCGCACGAAAGCGCGCTTCTGGGCTTTCGACCAGAGCATGATCAGTTGACGGATAACCACTTTATCCAGCTTATCGATACCGTATAGACTCGGATTCGATTGATGATCATCGGTGAAATGATCACGCATTTTCGCCAACAGTTCAGAGACCTCCAGAACCAGCATATATTTTGTCGAGATCCCGGTGGTTTTGGCTTCATGGCTGGGGGCCGTATCGGAATCCTGGTGGATGGTGATCGAGCTCTCTTCAGGGGCATCGTCGAAGCCATAGAGATTGGTGTATCGACACCAGTCCAACAGGGTTTCGAAGATCTGTTGGTTCTCTTTCTGCCGCATTTTGTAGGGTGATGCCAGAGAGAACAGCAGACAACGGGTGTAGCTTTGGTCGATCGTCGATTTTTGATCCGTCGTTTCGATTGGATCACTGATTTGATCTCCACCGATTCCATAGCGGCTGGCCAGTCTGTGGCAGACATGGAGTTCCTGCCAGGTGCGCTTGGGGTAGGGGTCGTAGACAATCACCGATAGCAGGATGACTTTTGACAGATAGCTGATGCATCGATGGATTGCCAGGGTCAACTGGGCCCTGTCCACACCCTCTTTTGAGTGGGTCAACAGATTAACAATCACCGATTTATAAGCAGTCGCCATGCCGCTGTGGAGTTCTCGATTCAAGTTGGCGACCTTGTGTGATTTCTCACTTAACGGAAAGCGGGCGCCAAGATAGTGTTTGTTCAGGTTAGAAGCGACGTAATTCAGGGGCTCACGAAAGTTCTCAATGCTCTGCAGACGCTGTGACGCCGCCAGGCTGGTGCGATTGAACGCGCGCAAAGACTGGAAGATCTGCCTTGAAGTCTCACCGATGTTAGCCATCGGCAGTTCCTTGGCCCAAGCTGCCACCTGTTTGTCATTGAGATAAAAGGGTGAGCCAGACGGGGGAGATTGCTCTGGAATTCTTAAGCCGATTGGATTGCTGGTTGCCATTTCACTTTGTCGCCGAAATAAACTGTTGCTCAATATAACGTTTAGAGTAGTCACTTTTTCCATCAAATTCACAGATATGTTTTCATAAGACGGAATTTTGACAACTGCTCCAGGTTAGGTCTCCGAGGCCATGGATTACAGCCGCGATGCAGTGATCCTGTTGCGGATTGTCAAGCTGATCTCTGTGAGGGGATTCGTCTGTGGGACAGAATATGCAAGCACCTAGATCTTCCGTGAGCAGATAATTCAATACCTTGAATAGGTGGAAAAAATACAGAAAATCTAGAGGTTTGTAAATAACCCCTATTGCTCTGAGTGTAGTCCTTTGCATAACATTGATTATTCCCTGTGACTTTTCTTAAGCTGATGATGTAGAAGGGTTTATTTGTCTCAGCTCAGTCGTCGATATCCCAATATATGTCGACCTTTGGCAGAATGCAATAGTACCTTAAATTCCTCAATTCATTCAGTTGCTTTTGGTTATTGCCAAGAAACAGTCATTGCACGCCTCATGGGACCGCGTCGGCGGTTTACGAGAAGCAGGCGCACTTCGGCAGAAGAGGATATATTGAGGGGCTGGGAAATCCCGTTAATAACAATCGACACGGTGGGGTGATATGGAACTTAAACTGGTCAGTTTTGCTGTCTGCCCTTTTGTGCAACGCTCGGTGATCTTGCTGAAAGAGAAGCAGATCGATTATGAAATCGAATTTATCGACCTCAACGAGCCACCGGAGTGGTTTGTGCAACTCTCTCCAATGGGGAAGGTGCCACTGTTACTGGTAGATGGCGCCAGGCTCTTTGAATCTTCCGTGATACTGGAGTTTCTCAATGAGTCCTTTTTACCCAGCTATCACCCTGCCGATACTCTGAGGCGTGCTCAGCATAGGGCCTGGATCGAGTATGCATCGAGTCTGTTATTCGCACATCATGCCATGGCGTGCGCTACTGATGAGGCGATGTTCAAAGAGAATAAGCAATCGTTTGAACAGGATATGGCACGATTGGCTGCGCCGCTTGATGAGGGGTTGTTTGACACTCAACATGGACTCTCTCTGGTTGATGCCGCTATTGCTCCGCTGTTTATGCGCATTCAAACTCTGACGGAATTTAATCAACTGGGTGCAGTGAAACTGCCGCAACAGGTGGTGAGTTGGGCGCAGAGGTTACTGCAGCGCCCCGCCGTTAAAGCGTCGGTGGTGGTGGATTTTGCAGATCGCTACAAGGCCACGCACAATAGCGCGCTATTCCAAGGCGTTGCAACGCCGCCCTGCGCCGCCACAAGCGTGCCATTCACGTTGTAGCGTGATTCACCCAGCAGGTGACATAACCATCGAAGCTATTTTCTATAAAATCAGTAAGCTGCTAGTAGAATGGAGCGGTCAACTGATTTTTTTAGGTTAAAGCGTCCGACACAACGAACAATAATCCATTGATCCATCATGGATAAGCGGAATTGGAGCTGTGCTAGTGTGGTGTCCTATACTGTTTGACGTTTTCAGAGGCCCGCAAATGACTCAAGACAAGGCGCAGCCCGCCGGGAATGGCCGTTCCCTTTCCAAGGAGTGCAACGCCGCAATCGTGGCTTGAGTGGCTTCCCGCAGGGCGAGCTAAGCGATTTAAACGCCAACTCATGATAGACCTCGTCTAAATGTATGATTTGTATAGGACACTACACTAGATTTGGCCAATGATGTTATCGAATAGCTACGCTGAACTGGGTGCCGATTTCTCTCAAAGTACGCCGCCTGTACCGGTCAAAGCGCCAAAGCTGTTTCTCTGGAACAGAGAGCTTGCTGAGACGCTGCAACTGGGGCCGATCAAGGATTTGGATGGGCCACAGCTGGCGCAGATATTTTCCGGTAACCGGCTGCTTCCCGGTTCCGATCCGGTTGCACTTGCCTATGCCGGTCATCAATTTGGTCATTTTGTCGATCAGTTGGGTGATGGTAGAGCCCATCTACTGGGTGAGATATCGGATTATTCTGGCGAACTCAAAGAGATACAGCTCAAAGGGTCGGGGCCGACGCGCTATTCCCGTAGCGGAGATGGGCGCTATGCTCTGGGGCCAGCGATTCGTGAATTCATAATGGGTGTGGCACTGCATGCCATGGGGATTCCCACAACCCGCAGTCTGGCCGTGATCACAACGGGGGAGATGGTCTACCGGGAGAGTCCCAACCAGGGCGCGGTATTGACCCGTATTGCTACAAGCCATCTTCGAGTGGGCAGCTTTGAGTATTTTGCGGCAAAAAGGAATCTTCAGGCGCTTGAGCAGCTCTCTGACTATGCCATAGCGCGTCACTACCCCCAGTTGCAGGATCAGGGGGACGAACGATTTATTCTATTGTTTGAACAGGTGATGAAACGGCAGATCGAGCTGGTGGTGGAGTGGCTGCGAGTCGGTTTTATCCACGGTGTGATGAATACGGACAACACCACCATTTCTGGTGAAACCATCGATTACGGACCTTGCGCAATGATGGGGGTCTATAGTCCGGACACGGTTTTCAGCTCAATCGATCGAGGCGGTCGCTATGCGTTTGGCAACCAAGCTGCGATTGCCCAGTGGAATATGGCCCGTTTTGCCGAGACGCTGCTGCCACTGATCGACCGGGATGAAAAGCGGGCGGTAAGCACAGCCACTCGACGCCTGGATGGATTTGCTGCTCTTTTCAATGAGCGCTATCAGCAAATGATGGCGCGTAAGATCGGTATCACGCAACCAGATCCTTCAGACCCAGAGCTGATTTCTGGGCTGCTTCACCAGTTGCATGAGAAGCGTCTGGATTACACTGATAGCTTTTTTCGTTTAACGGAAAGTCTGACCTCTGAAACCCTGCGCCAACAGCTGATGGGAGAGCTGGGGGGGTGGTATCAACAGTGGCAGACACGCCTGAGTGAAGATCGGCACGGGGTAGAGGAGGCACAACGTGTGATGCGCCAGGTGAATCCGCTGGTGATTCCACGAAATCAGCATATGGAGCGGGTCATTCGGCTCTCGACACAGCAGGGGGATGCGAACAGTGCAGAGCAGTTCCTGGAGGTTCTACGCGAACCCTACACCCTGACAGAGAAAACGCTACCTTTTCAACACACCACAGCAGATGCGGATCTTGGCTATCAGACTTTTTGCGGTACTTGAACCTAAAAATCAGTTGACCGCGCCATTCTGCTAGCAGATTACTGATTTTAAAGAAAATAGCTTCGATGGTTATGTCACCTGCTGGGTGAATCACGCGTCGTTGCGCGCCGTGCAGGGATGCACAAGTGTCGCGGGCACATGGATGTGCAGGAGCGACCCTTGCCCTGCACCCCCACAAACGCACCCTTCACGCTGCCCAACTGATCTTTTTAGGTTTAACGCGTCAGATCAGCCCTAAAAATTCGCCGCCACCTGTCCAATTAATCATCGCCAAGCAAATTGTTGACCGTCAATGGTGGAGTCTCACCAAGGGTTGTCTAAAATGGTTGCTATGGGGGAGAACTTTTACTCCAACAAGCGGTTTTTTAAACAACCTCATCATCGCTGTATCCCAGGGTTTACAGCAGAATAATAAGACAGGTGGGCCATGCACAGACAAAATCATACGCCGATCAGACAATCTCAGGGCCTTTCATCCTTTTCACTTGCCGCATTCTCTGCTGGGGCCATGCTGTTTTGTAGCGCTCTAGAAGCGGCTATCGGGGTGGCGGATAGCTATACCATCGATGCCAATGATGGCTCCGAGACCATCATTGTTACGGTGAATGATCGTCTGGAGATCTCCACCCTGGAAGCGATCAATGCCATCGAAATCGTCTCGATAAGTACCCTCTCCGATCCTGCAGCAGGTTCCGTACAGATCGATCCAGATGACAACTTCTCAATCAACGTCTTTCCCAATGCGGGTTACTCCGGGAACGTTAGCTTCACCTATCGGGTCAGTGATATCCGGGGCACCAGTGACGATACCCTGGTGAGCTTGAACATTGTCTCCTCCACTTCGCTTTTGCAAACGGTCAACGATCACTATCTCAGTAGTGGTGATGCCATCAATCTTTTTCCCCAGGAAAATGATATCCATCCTGGGGCAGGTTTCCATGTTGAAATTCTCTCCCAGCCAAGCCAAGGCAGGCTCTCGACAACCGATGTGAGCGGTCTCTATCTGTATACACCACCTGCCGACATCAGTGAGTCAACCTCCGTCAGTTTCGATTATCGTTTGGTTGCTGATAGTGGTGAGGTCAGCTCCCCGGCCACGGTTAGCATAAGCCTCGATCCAAGCCTCGATCCCATCGCCAATGGGGGAGCGGATGAGGCACAGAGTAGCCTGGCCAGGGTGATGCAGGTGGCCTGTGACGCCAACGCCACCTCACAGAGCAATGCGGCTTTGGCGGATACCTGCGCCACTCTCTCATCCCTGTCCGGCTCAGAACTTGATCATGCCCTTGAGGAGGTATTGTTGAGACAGGTGGGCGCTCAGGCAAGCTCGATGAAAGGGGTGGCGGCCAATCAGATCAAAAGCTTGTCAGGTCGTCTGCAGGAGATTCGTAGCGGCACGCCTGGCCTCAGTCTTGCGGGCTTGCGGGCGCTCCTCAATGATCAGCATCTCAATCTAGGGCAGCTATTGACTGGCCTGCAACAGGGGGGAGGTGCCGGAGATGGCATGGATAACCAACGTCTGGGCGGTTTCATTACCGGTACGATCAATATTGGCGACGGAGAGTCGCGCAAGCGGGAGAACAGTTTCGAGATCGATAACCAGGAGTTGCTAGCAGGCCTCGATTATCGCTTCAACAAAGACCTGGTGATGGGAACGGCGGTTGGCTACAGTCGCTCTGAGACCAGCGAGAACGGTGCTGATACCGGCGTCGACGTGGATGGCTGGAATCTCTCAATCTATGGTAACTACTACCCAGCCAGGGATTGGTATGTGGACTGGTTGCTGGGTTATGGCGAATCATCCATCGATACCAGTCGCTCCATCGATATTGGTGGTGTCACTTCCCGTTCAAAGGGTGACACGGATGCCGACAGCTTCAGCGCGGTGGTCGGTACCGGCTACAGTTACAATGTTCAGGCCTGGACAATCGATGGCTATACCGCACTGGAGTATCGGCGCAGTGAAATCGATGCATACCGGGAGCGCAATAATGCGGGACTGGATATGAACATCTACAAGACCTCCACGGATGTCTTGTCCGGTCGTCTCGGTGTTCGTGCCAGCAATGCACTCAGTTTCAGTTTTGGTGTGCTGGTGCCTCAGTTTGAACTCGAACTGGTTAAGGACTTCAAGAATGATGCGCCGGAGATCGAAGCGGAGTTTACTCTGGTGCCTGAGGCGGGAAGCTTTACACTGACCAATGAAGACCCCGATGACAGCTATCTGAATGCGGGTATCTCACTGGCCGGTCAATTCAAGAACGGTATTACCGGCTTTCTCCGTTACAGCACAATGCTGGCCAGGGATTATATTGATCTTGATACCTGGCAGATTGTTGCACGCATGCAGATCGGTTGCTCGTCTTAAGATATCCATCTGATCGAGAAGGGGAGTGACCAACAGGTCGCCGCAGCTCTGTTCATCGGAACCACTGGCCCCGGTGTCGCTCTGACCCTGCCGCTGAGAGGCGAACAACTCAACTTCCGCACCCTGTTGGCCAATATGTCCTATGACACAGATGAGGAGCTGGACGATATCGACTATGACGTCGATCTGGATGTTTTCACTTGGGGAGCGCTGCTCGATTGGCATCCTATGCATGGGGGATTTAGAGTGAGCGGCGGACTCTACGCACTGCAGCCCAAGATCCGCGCATCCGCACGACCGACAGAGGCTGTTGAAATCGGCAATACTACCTTTACACCAGAACAGGTGGGAAGTCTGCAAGCAGAGGTGGATTACAGTCGCAATCTGGCCCCCTATATCGGTATCGGTTGGGGCAACGCGGTAGAGCCGGGATCTGGATTCAGCTTCAGCGCCGACTTTGGCATTCTCTTTACCGACAATCCAACAATTTCACTCGAAGCCGATAGTGCGCTGGCCGATGCCAACCCAACATTGAAAGCGCAGTTGGAGTCAGAATTGGCGGTCGAGGAGAACAGGATAAACAGCGATGATCTGGATGACATCCGATACTGGCCAGTGATCAACTTCGGTGTCGCCTATCATTTTCACTAGCCGGTAATAGCTCGTTGGCCGGATTGGCAGCAAACAGGCAGAGAGCCAAGACTCTCTGCCTGAATGTTAACCGCTGTTGGTTTTATGACCGAGCAGGGATGACTACTTATCCGAAGCTTCAGCTTTAGCCGGTTTGCTCGTAGGTTCAGCCGATTCAGCTGGCTCCTCAGCTTTGGTGGGTTTGGCCGCTTCAGCAGGCGCCTCGGCTTTGGTCGATTCGGAGGGTTCGCTTGTTTCAGCCGCTTTGGTACTCTCTTTGGCAACCAGCTGGTCGACAATTTCAAACATCTTGCTGTAGGTGCCGGCACGGCTACCACTGGTGAGATACTTACCATTGATGGCGATAGCGGGCACCCCGTCGAGCTGGTACCGCTGCCCCAGTTTTTTTGCATTTTGAACCTTCACGTAGACACCGAAGGAGTTCCAGGCGTCGGTGAACTTCTGTCGATCCACGCCCTGTTCCACGGCAAAATCGATGAGTGCGTTTTTGTCGAAGATTTTTCGCTTTTTATCATGGATGGCGGAAAATAGCGGGCCATGCAGCTTTTCTGTCAAACCCAGTATCTCAGCGGTATAGTAGTATTGGGCATGGGCGGTCCAGCGGCTGTTAAGTGGCGCGGGTACCCGGACAAACGCCACATTTTCAGGTTTCGTCTTCAGCCACTTCTCCAGATCGGGTTCCATGTGGTAGCAGTGAGGGCATCCGTACCAGAAGAACTCCAGTACCTCTACCTTGCCATCCGCAACGGAAGTGGCCAAGGGAGGATCTACCGGATCCCAGCCTTCGC
>JARRQD010000168.1:0-8156 GCA_037382205.1 Candidatus Thiodiazotropha sp. | reverse complement strand
ATTATTTCAGCGCAAATAGGCCTCTGCAGCGTAGCGACGCATCATCCTCAGACTATTGAAATAGTAGGCGTTCTTGCTGACTGCCCCCTTCATCACACGAATCCAGCCCGCCCGGTCATTGCGGTAGAGCGGTAGCACCACTCTCTCCAACTTGTCATAGAGTGAGTCGGCATCCTGTTGATCCACATCGGGCATCGCCGGTGTGCCGATGGCCCAGCCGGTAATCTGTTCAATACAACCCTCTGCCCACCAGCCATCGAGGATGCTCAGATTGGGCACGGCGTTGAGCGCTGCCTTCATGCCACTGGTGCCAGAAGCCTCCATCGGACGTTTTGGCGTATTGAGCCAAACATCCGCGCCGGAGACCAGGGTTAGAGCCAGCTCCATGTTGTAGTTGGGAAGGTAGATCCAACGGAAGTTCTCACCAATCGAGTTGCATATACTGTGGATTTCGCGCATCAGTAGCTTTGCAGGTTCGTCGTTGGGGTGTGCCTTGCCTGCCATTACCAGCTGCAGCGGCTGCTTCGAGACGATCTGTTGCAGGCGCTCGGGAGAAGAGAACAGCAGGTAGGGCCGTTTATAGGCAGTAATGCGACGGGCGAAGCCGATGATCGGTTGCTCCGGATCGAATTCGTAGTCGGTTTCACGTCGGATCTGTTCGATAAGAAGTTGCTTGGCTTGCTGGTGGGCCTGCCAGATAGGTTCATCGGGAATTTGATCGGCGCGCACCAGCAGCTCTGGTTCATATCGCCAGTTGGGCACATAGCGATCATAGAGCTGAGCAAGCGGGGGGGCGGCCCAGGTTGAGGGATGTATGCCGTTAGTGACGGTATGTACCCGATAACCTGGAAATAGGCTTCTCGAGGTCTCTGCGTGGGTTTTTGCCACCCCGTTGACATAACTGCTCAGATTAAGCGCCAGTCTGGTCATGTTGAGCCGATCCTGCCCAGCCAGTTCTTTCATCAACGATAAGTCAATATATTCACCGAGCATGCTGGAGACCAGTTCATAATCGAATTTATCCTGACCGGCCTCGACCGGAGTATGCGTGGTAAATAGGCAGCGGTCTCGTATGCTTGAAACATCGTAGCTGGTCTGCTCATGGGGGTGGCCATTCTCATCTCGAGCCGTCTGTAGTAATAACTCCATCGCCAGCAGTGCGGAGTGTCCCTCATTCATGTGGTAGGTCAGGATATTGAAACCAAGGGCGCGTAGCACGCGCACACCGCCGATACCCAGCACGACTTCCTGTTTCAGACGGTATGTATTGTCTCCGCCATAGAGTGAATTGGTTATGCCTCTGTCATCGATTGAATTCTCTTCAAGATCAGTGTCCAGGAGGAGAACCGGCACCTGGTAACTGTTGCAGCCTTGGATGGTGTAGAGCCAGGCCTGTACCCAGACATCCCGCGATTCCAGCGGCACACAGATCTTGGCCCGTAATGGCGAGCACCATTTTCGTGGATCCCAGGGATCTGCGTTTTCCAATTGCCCGCCGTCAGGCTCGATCTGTTGACGGAAGTAACCCTGCCGGCTTATCAGGGTTACACCCACCAGGGGGATTTCCAGGTCCGCTGCCGAGCGCAAGGTGTCTCCAGCAAGCACTCCAAGGCCACCACTATAGGTAGGAATCTCACTATGCAGGCCGATCTCCATAGAAAAGTAGGCAATCGACCGACGATGCAGGAAAGGTTTGAAACGAATTCTGTTCATGATTGGCGCCAACCATCAAAAGCAGGGATAGACCTTTCTAGTGTAGTGTCCTAAATAAACCGTACATTTAGACGAGGCCTATCATGAAATTGAGCTTAAGTCCCTTGCCTCGGCCTTGAGTGCAAGTAGAACAATCACAACCACCCTTCGTATCAAGATAGAACTCAGGAGCGGGAATTTCCTGCTGCGCGAAATCTATCCACCCACCATGAAAGCGTGGTCAATCTTAAGCGCCTATTGCAATGCGATATCAGTCTTTAGGCTTTAGAAAATCCATATCAGAAACGGTAAGCTGAAGTGGAGTGCCGCATTGCACTTTCTGCCTATACCCTTTTAAGCGTTGCAGCTGTGCGATAACCGGATTCCATGCCGATTCGAGCACTTCTTGCGGATAGGTTTCCCGAAGGTCCATTACAACGTCCAAGGGAAAGTCGATATTGCCTGATTTCAACATGGCCGTTTCCTCTTGTTTCTCTGACAATCGAATTGAGTACACCTCCATCCCTGGGTTTCCTGCATTCAGCTTCAGATGAATGCTTCATAATCTTTACAAGCAAGAATAAAGCCACAAAATAATCTAAAGTATCGTCAGTAAGTTACACATATTGACCAAACCACACTTATCAAATAGTGTTAAATTTTTCGACAGATTTTCCTTTCTAGGCAAATACAATTACCCGGCATGCAGATCCTACGAAGTAACGATATAAACCCTTTCTGGCGCATCAAGCAGGGATTGCGCAACAGTCATTTCACCCGCTGGGGCGCCGCGATACAGAACATTGAGATCGCCTACCAAGCGTCGATTCCGAGCACCTCGTCCAAAGACCGTATGCAACCCCAGCCTTCGAGTTCCAACATCGGCCGTGGCAGAAACTCGCGTGGGTGACCGATGCAGAGTACGGCGACTGGCCGGGCATCCTTCGGCATACCAAGAGTGGGTCAAGCCTTTACTATAGTCACAGCCGAGGAGATGGGAAATATTAACTGAAGGCAGACCGCAAAAAGGTTTAGGCAGGGGTGTTGCGGTAATGCTACTTATACATTTAAACTGTATTTACTTGATAAGGTCCCTATCAAATTGATGCAGGGATTTTACGCACCTTCGGCAAGCTGAACAAAGTGTTGACGAGACAAGCAGATAGAACTGGATTTATTGATCATAATCAGATTGTAAAGCTGTGCATATACCAGTCTCTATAAGGAAATAGTTTCCAATTATTTCTTGAAGCAATCTCAAGGTCGCCTCGATAACTATCAGTTTATAAAGGTTCTCAAGACGAAGGCTACTGATTAATGAGAGACAAGATCTGCAGATTACTGGAAGAGGCCAGCCCCCTCAAAACAAAGTTATTGGATATCTAAACAATGTATATTATAGAGGATTTCGTATGAGACTGAATCATTTAAATTATCTACTATCTGTTCTGTTTTTTTCTCTTTTTACCTCAGGAAGTGCTCTGGGTTATAGCATCGTTGCAACATTCGGTGATAGCATTTCAGATAATGGAAATGTAATGAGATTTTCCGACGGCACCATCTGGGTCGAGCATTTGGCAAATCAACAATCCGCCACCCTTTTCGATTACGCCTATGGCGGTGCAACAACCTCGTATGACAACCCGTCAATTGGCTCTGCGGATACCGGTCTGCTCTGGCAAGTTGATACTTTTGGTGCAAGTGTCGGATCCCAGCCAGCCTCTGAGGCACTTATTACTGTGTGGGCGGGAGCAAATGACTTTCTTCAATCGCGTTCCCCCACTGAAGCAGTCGCAAATATTGACACAGCCTTACAAAACTTATACTCATCAGGAGGTCGCAACTTTTTGCTACCAAACCTCCCGGATATAGGCAAGACACCTAGGTTTTTTCTAGAACAACCTGCTACTTCTCCGATTGCGACAGCATGGACACAGGCCTTTAACACCGCATTTGATGCCATGCTTTACAATTTCGACAGTCAATACAGTGATGCTAATCTGGTTTCTATCGATACTTTTACTATTTTTGACCAATATGTTGCAGGAAGCCAAGAATGGCTCGATCTTTTTTGGGTAGATGGTTTTCACCCATCTTCTGCAGGTCATGAGCTGATTTATCAGGAGGCAGTTGCAGCGATGGCGTCAGTTCCTGAGCCAACCACCTTTCTTCTTTTCGGAGCAGGCCTTGCCGGCATTGTTGGACAAAGCCGACGAAGGAGAAAAAGTAAGGCAATATCTTAGCGGTATTGTAACCTTGAATCCGCAGTTGGACAGGGTGAAGTATGCGTTTATGGTGGTGCAGGGCATGGCGCAACCCTATCATGCGCTGCCACCTAGTGGGCATTTCACTCTGTAGCGTGACTTACCCAGTGGGTGGCATACCTGCAAGCTTTTCGCTCGATTCCTAAAGACCACTGCCAGACGATTGTGAGGTTAGCTGTTCTTAGATTTCTGCGCATAGTTGTAGCAAGTTATCGTAGCTCTTCAATGCGTCTGGGTGAGTGGCGCCACCAACCAATATACAGCTGATGCCTGCAGCTTTTGCACCGCCAAGATCTCTTCGCGGTGAGTCGCCTACCATAATAGTCTCTGACCCAGTGATTCCAAGCTGTTTCAGTACCAGCTCAAAAGGTTTGGGAGAGGGTTTTACCATACCATGGTCAGAAGAAAACGATGTAGCGGAAAAAACACCTGAGATACCCGTTTCCTCAAATTGCTTTAGCCATGCTTTTTTTGGAGACCAAATGTCGATGACGGCGGCCAAAGTGAAGCGATGTTTCAGCTTATGGAGTGCAACAGCATATTCATTGGGAATGTGCCCGAGCTCATGAAAGGCGAAAGTATCGATGATTTTCTCGATCTCCTTCCTCTCCAATGTCGCGCCGCCAACTTCAATGATTGCACTTTCCAGCGAAGGAAAGCTATGCCGATAGTTTTCATCGGGGTATCGTGTATCCAAGTACTGATATGCTTCGCGCACGATTCCATTGATTTCGTATTTCGGGAGTGTCCCGCCAATTTTGTAATAATGAATTGAAAAATCTTCTGAATCGCTGAATCGATCTTCGCCAAACATGAAGGTACTGTTCATATCAAGTAGAAGAGCTTTGGTTCCAGTAAACATGATGTGGATATTCCTTTGACAGCTAAAGTTTTCCATAAATCGCCTATACGAGGGAGAATAAACGCCCCCTCTGCCAATCAAGGCAGAAAATAGTGACATAATACGCTTGAGACTCCCATCTACCCGGCCTCAATCCACTCAAACTCCCAGGTTTCCGTCTGAATCCACCCTTTCCCACGGCTTTTGACTCAATCCTGCGTTGCAGCCCTTGTTAATGGGGTTAATGGGGCAACCATTGACGGCGGGCTGCGCCTTGTCTTGAGTCATTTGCGGGCCTCTGAAAACGTCAAACAGTATAGGACACCACACTCGTTGATGTTGGGGTTCGCACCGCTCACCCGCAACCTACGCAGTTAGGAAAGATATTCCGTGCGTTTGACCGTTGGTCATTGCGACAGCATTTAAGATAGTCGGAAAATTCCTGTTGGACGTGCAGTGGCAAGGACTTGTCCTGCACAGCCATCATATCCATAAACGACGGGTAATGCTGCTCGATGATTTGTTAGAGAAGTGTCCGTTCATACAGACCGGAGGTGCCCCCCCGGTCTGTCTAGATCATCAAGCGATCAACTTAACCGCAATCTCCTGCCCCCGCTGGGCCGATGCCACATACTTATCCATCTTGTCGAAGTTGAGATACTTATAGATCTCCGGCGCCATGGAGTTGATCTTGGTGGCGTACTCCATGTACTCGGCCACCGTCGGTAGCTTGCCTAGGATCGAGGCCACCGCCGCGAGTTCCGCCGAGGAGAGGTACACATTAGCCCCCTGTCCCAGTCGGTTGGGGAAGTTACGGGTTGAAGTAGAGACCGCCGTGGAACCCGCTGCGATTCTTGCCTGGTTACCCATACAGAGTGAACAACCGGGCATCTCGGTACGCGCGCCGGAACTGGCGTAGATGTTGTAGACGCCCTCCTCCATCAGCTGTTGCTCATCCATCTTGGTGGGTGGCGCAATCCACAGGCGCGTGGGGATGGTCTCGCCCGAGGCCTCCAACAGTTTGGCGGTGGCGCGGAAGTGACCGATGTTGGTCATGCAGGAGCCGATGAAGACTTCATCGATCTTCGTGCCGGCAACCTCCGACAGGGGTTTCACATCGTCTGGATCGTTAGGGCACGCCAGCAGCGGCTCTTTGATCTCGGACATGTTGATCTCGATGACCTCGGCGTACTCCGCGTCCGTATCGGCACGCATCAGGCTTGGGTTCTCCAGCCACTCCTCCATGGCCCGGGCGCGACGCTCCAGGGTGCGGGCGTCTTCGTAGCCGTTGTCGATCATCCAGCGCAGCATGGTGATGTTGGAGCGCAGGTACTCGGCGACAGACTCTTTGGAAAGCTCGATTGTACAGCCACCGGCGGAGCGCTCGGCGGAAGCGTCGGAGAGCTCGAAGGCCTGCTCCACAGTCAGATCGGGCAGCCCCTGGATCTCCAGGATGCGGCCGTTATAGATGTTCTTTTTGCCCTTCTTCTCCACAGTCAACAATCCCCGCTGCAGCGCGGCGTAAGGGATGGCATTGACCAGATCGCGCAGGGTGATACCAGGCTGCATCTCACCGGTGAACTTCACCAGTACCGACTCGGGCATATCCAGCGGAATCACACCCAAGGCCGCACCGAAGGCGACCAGGCCGGAACCGGCGGGGAAAGAGATCCCCAGCGGGAAACGAGTGTGGGAGTCACCGCCGGTACCGACCTGATCCGGCAGCAGCATGCGATTGAGCCAGGAGTGGATGATGCCATCACCGGGGCGCAGGGAGACACCGCCCCGATTCTGGATGAAGTCCGGCAGGGTATGCTGGGTATTGATATCCACTGGCTTGGGATAGGCGGCGGTGTGGCAGAAGGACTGCATCACCAGGTCGGCGGAGAAGCCGAGGCAGGCCAGCTCTTTCAACTCGTCGCGGGTCATCGGGCCGGTGGTATCCTGAGAGCCAACGGTGCTCATGCGCGGCTCACAGTAAGTGCCAGGACGGATACCCTCCACACCGCAGGCCTGACCCACCATCTTCTGCGCCAGAGTAAAGCCCTTGCCAGAATCTTCCGGATCAACGGGACGACGAAAGATGTCGGTGGCGCCCAGGCCAAGCGCCTCACGAGCCCGCTCGGTTAGGGAACGACCTATGATGAGAGGAATTCGACCACCCGCCTTCGCTTCGTCGAGCAACACCTCGGTCTTCAGGCTGAACTCACAGAGCAGCTCACCGGAGTCTGATTCGATCTTGCCTTCATATGGCTTAACCACAATCACATCACCCATGGCGAGCTGTTCCACTGGACACTCGATGGGCAGCGCACCGGAGTCTTCCACGGTATTGAAGAAGATCGGTGCGATCTTGCCGCCCAGTACGACACCACCCTGGCGTTTGTTGGGGACAAAGGGGATGTCGTCACCCATGTGCCAGAGCACCGAGTTGGTCGCCGACTTACGGGAGGAGCCAGTACCCACCACGTCACCCACATAGGCAAGCGGCAAGCCTTTCTCTTTGAGCGTCTTAAGATCGGTGATCGGGCCAATTTTTCCCAGCTCGTCGGGCTTGATACCTTCTCGTTCATTCTTCAGCATCGCCAGCGCATGCAGTGGAATATCGGGTCGGGACCAGGCATCCTGAGCCGGTGACAGATCGTCGGTGTTGGTCTCGCCGGTCACTTTGAATACAGTGAGTTTGATCGCTTCCGGCACATCGGGCTTGCGTTTGAACCACTCGGCTTCCGCCCAGGAGTTCATCACCGCCTTGGCATTGGCATTGCCTGCATCTGCTTTCTCCTTCACATCGTGGAAGGCATCGAACATCAGCAGGGTAAACTTCAGTTGTTCGGCAGCCAGTTCTCCCAGCTCCGCATCGTCCATCAGCTCGATCAGTGGCTGGATGTTGTAACCACCCAGCATGGTGCCGAGTAGCTCTATCGCTTTGGCCTTGTCCACCAGTGGACTTGCCGCCTCACCTTTGGCTACCGCCGCTAGGAAACCCGCTTTGACATAAGCCGCATCATCAACACCCGGTGGCACTCGGTTGGTCAGAAGATCGAGCAGGGTCTCCTCCTCTCCAGCAGGCGGGCTCTTCAACAACTCAACCAGTTCGGCGACCTGCTGGGCGTCCAGGGGCAGTGGGGGAATACCTTGTTCAGCGCGTTCTGCAACATGTTGGCGATAGCCTTCGAGCATACTCTCTCTCCTCTGTTCTGCGGGATACGGCCGTTCGTGCCGTTGCCCGAAATATTGATTGCACTGGTCTTTTTACCAGTTAGTGTAGGGCACAATAGCAGACCACTTGACATACGTATAATTGATTGTTCGCATACTTTCTATAAAATATTTGCATGCTATAATCCCCCCGAGCC